>NZ_JAXBVE010000068.1:0-9996 GCF_035181445.1 Photorhabdus africana | reverse complement strand
GATTTATCGAACAAAAGATCATAGAAATCCAGTTTGTGATCCGCGAATATCCGCAAATTGTTGTCGGCCGAAATACGCGAACCGTCCCCCCACATCTGGATGTCGCCTTCACGCGTAAGCAGTTCAATATTTTCTCCCTTCAACCCGACTTGAAAAGCCTCAATATCTTTACCTGCAATCAAGGTCAGATTTCTTTTTGCCTCCAGTGTATTTTGGCGGGCATTCATTCTACGTTCAGCGATGACGGACAGATCATTGTCCGCTTTGAGGTCTCCCATGCTGATAATTTCACCGGCATGAAGCAGAATATTTTTAGCCGAGATGAACGCCGTTCCGTTGAATTGATGAATAAAATCGGCCACCACATTCAGATCGGCTGAAAGTTTGCCGTCCATCCCGTGGTTAAAGTCGTGACCGGTTAAGATGAGATTTTTCTTCGCATGAAACTGACTTTCATCATTATCCAGCTTCGTTGCATTGATATAAGCGTTCATTCCCGCCGCGACGCTAGCATCCCGGGCATTATTTAACGCTTTTGTGCGAATAATAATATCGCCGTTATGGGTTTTCAGTGTCGCTGAAGTGTTGTTAATTTCAGTGCTTAAATTACCGCTCGCGTCTTTTTGCAACCAGAGATGGTTATTTGCCTGAATCAGCCCCTTATTCTGATTGTATAAACGGTCGATAAATAACCGCATGTCACCTTCTGCGATAATCTTACCGGTGTTGTTCAGCGTGTTCGCGGCAAGCGTGATATCTTTCCCTGCCTGTACATCTCCCAGAGTCACCTTGCCATCCGCCGTCAGACTAATGTCGCCTTGCGTTGCGGTCAGGTTGGTCAGGTTAACTTCCTTACCCGCCTCAGTACTCACCAGACGGATTTTATTGGCATACATTCCCCCTAATTTCACCACCGGTACATTGCCCTGATTTTGGACCTGTGTTTGGGGGCTATCCGGTGTGATCCCCGTAGCAATCGCCGGGTGTAGTGGCTGGATTGCCGTCAGGTAAATTAAAAGATAACTCGTGGTTCTGACCACAGAGTCGTGGCGTTTACTCATTGCGTATCCCTTTCCTAATTTAAGTATGACAAATCAGTGAAGCTGACCCATTAAATGCCCGTTATCTGCGGTCAGATTACGGTGATAAAGGCGTCATTTTTCATAAATAATCTGAATAGCTTAATAGTGATGTTATTAAACTATTCTAATGGGTAATTAATTGATTATCAGAATGGGTAGTATGAAATGTGATCGATAATCGGTTTTTTAACCCTGACAATGAGGAATGAGATATATTAAATCCTAACAAGTGGCGATAAGGATGGTGATGTTGGTTGGTTTTTCCAAAGCATTTGTTGCTTGGTGTGGAGGGAGGATTCCACTTTGCAAAAGGAAGCTAATAGATGAATGTTGATAACCCGGTAAGGTTGTCCTTACCGGGACTTATTTAGTCAAGATCAGCTACGCCTTATCTGAATGCGATAAAACAGTGGTTAAAAGGTTTGTTAATTCAAAAAGAGATTTATTTTACATTTAGATATTTTGTTTTATGGTTTCTGCCTTGTTTTCATTAAAACGGCTATTTTAGCGTAAAAAAAGCATGTGCATTTAATCAATATCATTTTGAAAAGATTGGAATTGTTAAAATAAAACTTTTTATGTATTAGAGAAAGCGTTAATAACACAATAAGTAACCGACTCGTCTTTGGTTAAATCATTTTTTGCGGTTTTTTATTCCATTTTTTCATTAACGATTATTTAATTGGTTGATGAAAAAATTTATTCCCCGATTGAAAACATTATTAAAATCGGTTGTTTTTTTAATGCACTGTCTGATTTACCTATTCTATACTCTTATTTATCCTTTTTTACAAGGTATATAATCATGAATAAAGCCAGTTTTTTCTCATTTTTCCACTGATGGATTTATAATGAGCAAGTTTTAAATAGTGATTAAAAATCATTTTAACCTCTGGTTTTAAACAGTATAATAATGTTTTAACTGGTTTTAACACTTGCTTTTAATTAAGTTTAATCATCATGGTATATTGTGTTTTACGTTTAACCAATGTTAATCATACTCACCTTTTATCTTTACTGACGCTGTGTTACTGGCAATCCTAAGCAGTTTTCATAAATCAACCAGTGAGTAAATAGCTTGATAGTATAAAGATATCCTTTTGTTTTTTCGGATAATCAACATTTTTTTCAAAGCTTAAATCCTGCCAAATTAACCGTTTTATCTGTTTTCTTACTGCATTATTTTCTTCTTAAAATAACAGAGAGAAAACACTTAAATATCATCTTTCTCGGAAAGTATTTTTTCTCACCGATTTATTTTCAATTCTTTAATTAATGGTAAATCGACTTTGATTTGAAGATCATTAATATCATTTTAATAAATTGCATTTATAGTTAAATCTATTTTTTATATAAAATATTTAACCACTATTTTCGTGATTTTAAATAGTCATGGCAGGTTAAATCGCTACTGAGGCGGCCAGATAATCTAATGCGCTCTCAGCTTCAACAAAGCCTTTGATATCTCCGACAATCGGCACGAAGTCAGTACCCAAACTGATAACGTCTCCGGCTTGTTTACATGCCTCCGGTGACTGCTGGCAAAAGGCTTGTTTTTTCTCTTCGTAGGTTTTGATTGTGCCTGATTTTTCTTTTTCTGCGGCAGACAAAAGATGAGCCAGCGAATTATAGACAATCACTATTTCCCCGGCATTGGAACCCTCGGCATTAATCTGGCATAGTGAACGTCACTCCCGAATGTTATATGTTTATCTTACATTCGGAGGGTAGTTCATCTGATGGGGAAAAGTAGAAGAAAAAGTATGAGTAAGCAATTTGATAAAACAAGTAAATTTTTAAGCTACATTTTACGGCATAAACCTGAAACGATAAAGCTAACTCTTGAGCAAGACGGCTGGGTTAATATTGATAAACTAATATCCCATGCTAATCAACATGGAGAATCACTTAATAAGGAACTCATCGAACAAGTTGTTGCTACCAGTGATAAGAAACGTTTTACGATTTCAGAAGACGGAGTAAAAATCCGCGCAGCACAAGGCCATTCAACTCAGCAAGTTCAGATTAAACATGTTGAACAGACACCGCCTGAGTTTTTATATCATGGTACAACAACACGGTTTCTTGATTCTATTAAAACTCAAGGACTGGTTACAGGCTCTCGTCATTATGTCCACTTATCCAATGACGAACAGACAGCTATATCAGTTGGTCAAAGACACGGTAAACCAGTTGTACTAAAAATAAAAGCCCTGTTGATGTCTCAACAAGGCTTTAAGTTCTATTTAGCCGATAATGGCGTTTGGCTGACGAAGGAAGTTCCTGCTGAGTTTATTCTTGAACTAGAATAAGTTCATCTTCCACATAACGTCTGGATGATTTTTTACCATTAAAAGATAAATAGTAGATTGGCTCATTATTTTTATGATGCCACGCTATATTTAATATAGTACCTCTTTTATCTAGCGAAGAGACAACTTTTACGTTGTCTCCCACCATAAAATGAACCTCTCTGACTGGTTTAAACAAATCAGGTTTAACTCTAAAAGAATAATCTCCATAATTTAATCGAATAAACTCCCCACATTGTTCTGAACAATAGAAAACTTTTCCATGCAAAATAAGTTTTCTTACACATTCTAAATCACCTGGGCAGATCAAATTAACATCATCCTCATCAAACCAAGGATATAGTCCCCACGTGCCTTTTAAATCTAAACTATTTATCATATGGTTTATACCCCTGAAAATCTTTACTAAAATATTTATCTGGTAATTTACCAAAAGCATCTTTAGCAGCATCTAAAGAACCTGCACCTGGTTTATAGTGACCCGAAGCATTATCTATAGAGTAAATTTTACCCGCCCTAATTTCGACTATTCCGGCTCCTAAAACCAGTGGATCTTTACCACCAATTAGAGTTGGATGTGGCATTCTCTCACCACTACGAGTACCAATAATTACATTCCCTTTTTGGTCAACAACATACATAAATTGACCATTCATATTTTTGCTACCAATTCTTCCTGAATCGGTTAAAAGCCTTGTTATATTCTGAGCTGTAGGATTATTTTTATAAATACCATCAACTAAAACACCACCTGCTTCATCTGCTGCTTTAGTCGCTGGATCTACTGACCATTTCTGAACCGATTGAGACGTCGCCCCCTTTCCAGCATACAACTTCTCATTTTCAATCAAGCCAGCTACGGCATTAGTATCAGGTTTAGCATTGCTTAACAAGGGTTTTGAGGTATGACTCAATCCTTCTGCCAGATTCTTGGCATCTTCTTTGGTGTTACCTAATACTTTTACCGTTCCCGCAGCCAAAACACCGGTCCCAACTGCCGCTTCTGGCGCAACCGCATCAGCGACAAAAATACCTACGTTATTCAGGCACAGCGCCGGATTCGTTTTACAGCCTTCAAGCGCAACACGCCCTGCCGTTGCTATTTCAGCCGAACCCGCAATCAATATCTGACCGCCATAAACTAGCGCGTAACCGCCTGCCGCCACTGCGGTGACGGCAATCGCGGCATTCCGCCGCGCAATGACGCGCTCTTCCGCAGCTTTATCCCCTTTTCCTGCCGCTAAGATGTCTTTTTGATTATCTACCGATAACTGATACAGCATATTTTTGTGTAAATCAGAATCCCCCCTGACCGACAACACGCTATCTGAAATTTTCGATAATGCGAAAATTCGCCCTCATTTTTCCATAGCTATTTAAATCTTATAGCCCGGCTCTAAGCCGGGCCATTACTCAGATGAGCTTGAGGATATTCATATCATGAAGAAGTTCTTCTGCTTCTTCTTTAGGTACAACAGCTAATAAATTATCAAGCTTATTTTCAGTTAATAATCGAGATATTTCTTTTTGGTGATATTCCACTTGAGCAGGATACCAACCACCAACTAACACTAAAGCTACAACTTCTAGCATTAGATACTCAATAGGATAGTTAAAACTTGATGTATACCCATCATAAATATCAGCAACTATCGATTCATGTGTCCAACCGTCTTCACTATTCCTACGATCTCTACAACTCATAAAATATGACTCTAATAGCCATTCTTTAATTTTTGAATAAATGGTTCGTTCTTCCATTAATTTTTCCTCGGTGGTCTTAAGACAATACCATTATTATCCAATACATTAACTTGTATATTGGGATATTTAGCCTTGAACTGATCTACAACACTGAGGCAACTTGCACATGCAGGTCGTTCAGTAAAAATATTCACCGTACCTTTAGCGAATGTATTGTTACCAAGTTTCTGAGCAATATTATCTAAAATTTTAGCTTCTGAATCAGTAGCTCTAGGGATCATTGCTCCAGCTTTATTTGGTAAGGTTTGTGTTGTGAATATTCCACTACTTTTACCAACAATGCCCTGAGCAGCCTGTGCTAGTGTTGGAGCATCAATTCGGCTATGAGCTGACATCTGTGATGGCAAACCTTCTACACTAATATTGGCAACCGCAACATTACCTTCTCGTCTCAAGGCTGAAGGTAAACCAGCCCTTACATCCATGACTTGTTGCTTCATTGCCGCTGATTGCTGAACGGCTTTCTCCGCATCCAAGTAACCTCCCCAAGCTTGAGTCGGTTTCTCTAATTCTGTCGCCCCCTTTCCAGCATACAACTTCTCATTTTCAATCAAACTAGTTACGGCATGGGTATCAGGTTTAGTATTGCTTAACAAGGGTTTTGAGGTATTACTCAATCCTTCTGCCAGATTCTTAGCACCTTCTTTGGTGTTACCTAATACCTTTACCGTGCCCGCAGCCAAAACACCGGTCCCAACCGCCGCTTCTGGCGCAATCGCATCAGCGACAAAAATGCCCACGTTATTCAGGCACAGCGCCGGATTGGTTTTACAGCCCTCAAGCGCAACACGCCCTGCCGTTGCCATTTCAGCCGAGGCGGCAATCAGTATCTGACCGCCATAAACCAGCGCATAACCGCCCGCCGCCACTGCGGTGACGGCAATCGCGGCATTCCGCCGCGCAATGACGCGCTCTTCCGCAGCTTTATCCCCTTTTCCTGCCGCTAAGATGTCTTTTTGATTATCTACCGATAACTGATACAACATGTGCTCAGTCATGTTGTTACGATAGACAAGCTCCGCGCTGTTCGCCGCACTGTAAGCGCCTTCCGGGGTATGGCTAATCAGGGCGCCTGACAATGCCCCGATAAATTTAGCCGTCTGAGCCTTAACGTCATTACCCGTCAGCGCTTCCTGAAGCTTATGGATTTGTCGCTCTGTTTCATTCTTATACGCCGGTTCAAATAGCCGGCTTTCCATTGTGATTGCCGCTAATTCAGCCGCCAGCGCACCCACAGCCGCCCCTTTAGCATCCCCGCCAGCGATTTCAGCGCTAATGCCTGCCACAACCGCGTGGCTCAATATCTTGCCTGAGTGGCCTAAAATCTCCCCGTTATCACCAATCAGCTTGGCACCTTCCGCATTAATCTGATTACCGATATTGCTCAACAGCGCGGTTTGCAGGTTATCCGTAAAACTGCCACCGTTAATCGCGATACCTACATTAACCTCTAATATTCTCTTCTTATGTATATAAAACCACTTAAGCTATCAAGATCTCTAAATGGATTTGTAGAGAAAACTACCTCATCGTTTACACCTCTAATATCGTTATTAGATGATGTGTGAGCTAAAATATTCGCTATGACTATATCTAAACTTTCGTAATCTTCCTCTGTCGGTTCACGATCAAGATAATATCTTAATGTTAGGAGCTTTTTTTCATTATTGAATCCAACGGCTATTGCTCTGATAGCCGGATAAATTTCTCCAAGAAGAGCTTTTGACACCCATATAAACAACTCGTCTGGTATAGTTTTTAACATCATAAAAAAACCTCAATGCTGAATAGGGTTAGCTGGAACAATATGCGCCCCGTTTTTTCCATAATGAATAATGCCATAATTTGTTGGCTGTCCTTCATATTTCCCTATTGGTTTACCAAAATTAACAATAGGTTGATTACGTGGAGTCATCCGTATGATGGGATATTCACCTGAGTGAACACCATTAAGTAATTTTTGAGGATCTACACCTTCCGCTAATGGAGAACGTCCAGGAATATAGTTGTTATGCCCTGTAATGTGTTTTCCTTGTTGCCCTAGATGAATTTCTTTTGATAACCCCTGAGGGGTTGGCAAACCTGTAGATACATTCTTCAATGTATTCATACCCGCATTGTGCAATTCTCCTGCCAGATTCTTAGCACCTTCTTTGGTATTACCTAATACCTTTACCGTTCCCGCAGCCAAAACGCCCGTCCCAACCGCCGCTTCTGGCGCAACCGCATCAGCGACAAAAATACCCACGTTATTCAGGCACAGCGCCGGATTGGTTTTACAGCCTTCAAGCGCAACACGCCCTGCCGTTGCCATTTCAGCCGAGGCGGCAATCAGTATCTGGCCGCCATAAACCAGCGCGTAACCGCCTGCCGCCACTGCGGTGACGGCAATCGCGGCATCCTGCCGTGCAATGACGCGCTCTTCCGCAGCTTTATCCCCTTTTCCTGCCGCTAAGATGTCTTTTTGATTATCTACCGATAACTGATACAACATGTGCTCAGTCATGTTATTACGATAGACAAGCTCCGCGCTGTTCGCCGCACTGTAAGCGCCTTCCGGGGTATGGCTAATCAGGGCGCCTGACAATGCCCCGATAAATTTAGCCGTCTGAGCCTTAACGTCATTACCCGTCAGCGCTTCCTGAAGCTTATGGATTTGTCGCTCTGTTTCATTCTTATACGCCGGTTCAAATAGCCTGCTTTCCATTGTGATTGCCGCTAATTTCCGCCGCCAGCGCAGACACTGCGGCATGGCTAATCGCTTTACCCAGAACATCCAGAATCTGCCCCTGATCACCAATCAGTTTAGCGCCTTCCGCATTAATCTGGTTACCTATATTGCTCAACAACGCGGTTTGCAGGTTATCCGTAAAACTGCCGCCATTTCAGTCAATTGTAGAAGCAAATTCGCCATCGATTTTTTGCTTTTCGAGAAAAAAAGCTCCTAGATCCTCTGATTCTCTTTCAATAATACCTATGTAATGAGAGATGGATGTGACTAACTCAGAATAACCTATAATCGATTGTATCTTAAAATTATCATATAAGACTTTATAGTCATCATTTAAATGAGTTATACAAATTGACCAATTAGAAGACAACTTACCGTCTTTAATCTCGCATAAATTAGCAGGAATCCATACAGGGTTGCCTTTATTAGGACAGATTAAATAATCGATTCGACATGAAAGCAACATCAAACCATAAACTACATATTCAGTTCCAATCTCCAAAAAAGAGTAATCTGTTTCATCTGTTTCGCCAAAACAACGGCTATAATCAGGTAAATCTTTTCCCGAATTAAAAATACATTTAATTAACATAAAAATACTCACTTAAATTTAAAATCATCAATAGCCCCTGTCTTTGTATTCTTTACATAGTGGACTTCTATTCCGTTAATATTTTGAGACATTTTTACCCAACCATCTGATGCAGGCCACCGTTTATCAGTCATAGGAACAGGGAGCTGCCGCCCCGAATTAGGGGCACCTTCTTTGGTGCCTAAATTGCCATCGGGTCGCTAAAGGTTTTATCCAGCGTTATGGCCGCCAGTTCTGCTGCTAATACACCCACCGCAGTCCCTTTTACATCACCTCCACCAATCTCCGTCGCCAGAGTAGTGCTGCATAGCTAATCACTTTACGCGGGATACCCAGAATCTGACCCTTATCATCAATCCGGCACCCTCGGCGTTAATTTGGCATAGTGAACTACACTCCCGAACGTTATATGTTTGTCTAACATTCGGGGGACAGTTCACTAATGATGGGAATTTTGCTTATTAAATTAACTTAAATGGGAATGATATAGATCTATTTTCTATATAATCCCAAGTTATTTTATTCAACTTTTTTACCACAGTTGGATCTATGAGCATTAATGACATTATAAGATCATCTAACTCTTTTGTTGATTCTATAAACTTAATGGCATTCTTATTATCTACTCTTGTACTTATTATTTTTTCTGTTGATAAAACTTCAAAATAATAGGTAACTATATTATTCTCAGATTGATAAATAATATTATTTATCAATACATTACTGGTTAAATACTGCAATTTCATTCCAAGTCGCCTTAAATTCTTGTTGAGTCATTTTATAACTTGTACCTTTCCAAGGATCATGGATTAGTACATTACCTGCTTTATCTGTACCTTTCACAACAACCCAATGTCCAACCTTACTACCTTGATCCCACATCATTGCGCTCCAAGAACCCGTTTTATTTAAAGCATCAAAATTATTTTCACCAACAAAACCACCTTTCCAATTTCCCCCTTGTTTGGTTAGATCTCGAGCTAATTGATCCGCATGTTTTAATTCTGTTCCAAGCTTCACTTGATCTACAAAGATATTCCTATCCTTAAGTAACATTTCACCGCACGCAGCTCCGCAGCTTGTTGGAGTAACTTGTTTTACCACATTAGGATCAGTTACTTCATTAATAACTTTCCAGTCTCCGCCTGCGCCACCTTGGACACTCGCCCCTTTTCCAGCATACAACTTCTCATTTTCGATCAAACTAGCTACAGCATCAGTATCAGGCTTAGCATTTTTTAACAGCGGGTTTGAGGTATGACTCAATCCTTCTGCCAGATCCTTGGCACCTTCTTTGGTGCTACCTAATACTTTTATCGTGCCCGCCGCCAAAACACCGGTCCCAACTGCCGCTTCTGGCGCAACCGCATCAGCGACAAAAATACCTACGTTATTCAGGCATAGCGCCGGATTGGTTTTACAGCCTTCAAGCGCAACACGCCCTGCCGTTGCCATTTCAGCCGAGGCGGCAATCAGTATCTGGCCGCCATAAACCAGCGCATAACCGCCCGCCGC
>NZ_JAXBVE010000067.1:0-10144 GCF_035181445.1 Photorhabdus africana | reverse complement strand
ATTCCCCCTGAGTGACCTGATGAACCGAACGCATCCAGTTGATAAAACAAAGATTAAATTGTTCCGGATTAATCCGTGAGAGAAGTCGGGCAATCGTGTCATCAACAGGGATCCCCTCCTTGAACATATTATGTTCAAGAAACCATTCATGGTGGCCTTCAATATACTCTTGGATCTCACTCCAACCATCTGCGCCGCCCAGAACAGCGCACAATGAGGCAAATAAAATATCGAATAAAGGGTAGGCGACTTTGGCACTTTGACGGGGATCTTGAATGTCTGAGAAATGTTCAGTAAAAATATCAAAGCACAGGGTTTTTGCTCTCAAAAAGAGAGTATGAGATCATAACTATTACTGTCGGTCAAATCTGATTTTTTTAACAAAATATTCACGATCTTGCCCTGCCCCTTACTCCCGAGAACTTGGTGTCAATGAAAACACAAATGGATTGATTCGTCAGTATTTTCCAAAGAGAATAAACTTTTCATCAGTGACAGAACAGGAAACAAGATTTATCATGAATAGGCTTAATAATCACCCACGTAAGGCATTGAGGTCTCCTCCTGATGAATTATTTAAGGGAATACGAACATGTTTACTTCCAGATTAACGATGTTGCACTTATTATGTGAATCTACCGTCATTTAAAGTTACTATGCGAATGTACACTATATATTGATAAAATAATTATTACTCTACTTTAATAACCAAGTGATTATAATATAATAAAGTTCATTATTTATAATATTTTCAACTATATAAAGGTGGAAAAACAATGAAAAATGTCATTTTTTTAGCTATAGGTATGTTTTCTTTGGGATTTGATGCTTATATTATCGCCGGACTTGTACCTGGAATTAGCGATAGTTATCAAAAAAGCGCCTCTCAAGTCGGACAAGCCGTAAGTATATTTACCTTATGTTATGCAGTATCTGCTCCATTATTTGCTTCTCTTTTAGCAGGTAAACCTATAAAAAAAGTTCTATTAACTTCTATAGTAATCTTTGGACTTGCAAATGCATTAACAGCCGTCTCTCCAAATTTCTCTATATTTTTGATATCAAGAGCAATTGCTGGTGTTGGTGCGGGTTTATTTTCACCATTAGCTGTAACAGGAGCAACTATGTTAGTACCTGTGGAAAAGAAAGGGAGAGCACTTGGCTTAACAATAGGTGGAATGAGCATGGGAACTGTATTAGGTGTTCCTATAGGCCTTTACATTGCTAACCAATTTAATTGGCAATATGCAATGTGGTTTGTCGTTCTTCTTAGTTTAATTTCTGCTTTAAGCATTCTTAAATTTCTACCACATGTTCCAGTCACAGCCCCTCCAGCTATAAAAGAAAGAATTGCAATGTTTTTAGATAAAAGAGTAACCATCACTGTCTTAATAACATTCTTTGCAAGTATTGCAAGCTTGGGTTTATATACCTATTTATCTCCATTACTACAAGACCTTAATAACTCAAATGATTTAACAATATATTTATGGGCTTGGGGATTAGGTGGATTATTTGGTAGTATATCAATTGGGTATTTAATTGACTACTTTAAAAAACCCAAAACTCTAATGGCACTTATTCTAATCATTTTAACATGTTCCGTCGTATGTATTCCAATAATGATTAACCTATCGCTTATAAAATATTTACCGTTTTTCATCTGGGGAGCTATGGGATGGGCATCAGGAGCACCTCAGCAACATATTTTATTATCTTATCAGCCTAAACACGGAAGCGCAGCCGTCGCGCTCAATAGTTCGATTAACTATCTAGGAAGCTCGGTAGGTGCTACATTAGGTGGAATAGTTATATCTCTAGGAATGGGTACTATAGCTCTAATTTATTTTGCGGTTCTCTCTATGGTTATTTCATTAGGTTTTCAGTTTTATAGTATGAGAAGCAACGATTTTAAAACAGTTAACACTAAAAAATCCGTATAAAAAACAACCGGCGATTTCAGATATAAGATAAATGCCCGGTGACCTTACCTTATCCCAGCCATCCGGTTCATGCATGCTACAGCTTCCTTTCTTTATTTGGAGCCTAACATCATGAACCGTATCCAATACATGGCCGAACAAAAACAACAGCATATTATCAACTGATGTCGCAGTGACCTGGTCAGAAAACAGTATTGTGAACATCTGAACATTACCAACTGGCATGTTCTACATTTCGTAACCAAATTGCTGACAGCAAAAACATCCCAGATATTATCCAGACACTGCCCATCATATTCCCCATTTCACTCCAACCTACCGAAGTGTTCCCTCAACTTTTTATCCAATAAAAATTATCCGCTTTCCGGTAAACCGTCAACATGACACCTAATGACTTAATGACTCAGCCTACACGAGCGATATGACTAATATAACCTGAGGTTTGCTTAAGAAGGGAACTTAGTGCCTGAGGCAAGATCAAAGTTTTTGTCAAAGAAAACAAAATCGTGGAGCTCCTCAGGCATGTCTAATTTAGAAGAACTTGACTGCTGCGTCGATGACTTTTGCCAAAAATTTATTCCTCTCTGGCATCAACAGTTAATTGAAAATGGTTTGCTCAAACGTCGCTGCGAAGCTTCCCTTTCTCTCAGTGAAGTGATGACGCTCCTCATTATCTCACTGACGCAGCTCCTCTGCTTGTTGACGAGCAACAAAATGTTGATGCAGTAGATACGCGCACGTTAAGGGCATTGTTCACGATTGCCGAAAATTCATCGATCTCTATTGACAAAGGCTCGTATCGCAAACATCCCAAGGTACAGTCGAACAGTGCTTCCAGGCGTACCATAAATTCAATTGCATCACGTGGAGGGATCTCCAGCCGCCCGCGCCCGATTAATTCTTCTACACTATCACCTGTCGTATCGCAGGCGACTTTGATAATTAATTGCCGAATGTAATTCACTGATATTGACATGATTTCTCCCAAAATCTTTCTGCATGATAGGCTGGCTGATATTGACATCAGGTTGAAAAGTCATACTCAAGCCTCCGTGCCTATGGCACGAATAATAGCAATAGGGTCAACTTCATCCAGTTTAAAACGACCTTTCTCCTCTGCTGCGGTGTGAATCAGAGCACGTTGAATATAGGTTTCAATTTCCTCAGTTATGCCATAAGGCACCAACCCAAGCTGTTTGACGCATTGCTGGCATTGGCTGTCAGAGAGTAAATTAGCATGATAAGCGAGTAGGTATTCCTTGCAGCGCTTAAATTTACTTTGCCAGCCTGCAACTTCATCTGCAATCGTGGCGGCAGAGCTTGCATTCACAGCGATTTCAGGTACATGGTGTAATACCAAATCGCGCAAAGCTGCATTTTCTGGCTCTGCAATTAGCTGTTGCAATGTGGCAGTCAAGTCACGACGATGCAACAGACTTACACCTATTCGCTCAGCGGCAACAGGTGATAGCGGCACTTGTACCATCCTCAACAGTGTCTGCTCCGGCCACATCGCTGAAAGCAGCAATCCCAATTGCCCTGCTGTGGTGTGAAGGACATGCCATTGATTTTGGTCAGCTTCTGTTTTCTCCAATTCTTCAGCCATACAATGAAAAGCTTTCCAGGCACCTTCAAAACCGGCAATGCAAGCTCCAATTACCTCATCACGTACAAACTGGTTCAGACAGAGTGCTGCTAGAGTTGTGGCAAAGGGCAATGAATAGACTGTGATACGTTGAATAGAAAAATCAACCGCTGCTCGGTAAGCGGCATAAGCACGAAACAGGTCACGCCAAGGAGAATGACCAACCATTTCATATACATGTGAAACTTCATCGTTAGGAACATACGAGAAGTCGTAAGCTGTATCGAACAGCACTCGTAACCAGAGCACCAATTGATGGAGATCCTCAGCTTGCCAACGGGCACCATCAGTACGCTGCATGCGCAAGAAAAGCGTCCAAGTTCCTAACTGGCAGACTCGATTCGGTGATACTCGCCATATGGGTTTCCATTCGACAATACGCAATGCCAACGCTTCGAATACATGTAAACGGCCAATGTCCTCTTCCGGAGCGTTCGGTAGTTCGGCAAATTCAACGATCAATTCCTTCTCATTAAAGAGGAAGCTGGCCTTATGTACTACAAAGGGGAGTGAAATCTCTAGAATGTTCCGAGTTAACCTCAGCAGGCAAGAGCGTGCATCACCAAAGCCATCTGCGATATTTATCAGTTTGCGTAGGGGAGCAGGCAGTTCAGAACCGGAGTGAGCTCGAAAGTGAGCCAACATCCACTGATGTAAAAGATTATGTAGTTGATGAGCATTTTCCATAGGCAGTTGATCAGGCATCATATTGCCAGCAATGGGTATTAAAACTTGCCAGCGCAAGAAGTCGTCGCCCAAACATTCCACCATGTCTTCTTTTAACTCAAGCAAAAAATTGTCTGGCATGGGCTGATAACGAACATGCTCTATCCACCTTAGGAAAGAACGTAATGCCGCCGCCTCCGTGGCAGAAAGAGTCGACAGTTGGGCAAATGCAATCCAACCACTTAGCAAATCCAAGTAACGCTGATGTGTACTGGGATCACGCCGATCGACCACATCGATTAATACCGCTTTAAGCACTTGATCATAAGTATCCACCAAGTCAATGCGACAAAGGCCCTGCAATGTCGGTAAGTTTGCTTTATGTAGAGTCTCCATTAGGCTAGCGGTGGCTTGCAGTAAATCAGCAACTTCTCTGGCTCCAGCTAATGCAGCGGCAGCCTTAAAACATCTCAAAGGAGTTAAAAACGCCAGATAGGCAGCACATGCTTTTGGGGCACACACCAAACTAGCGAGTGCAGTCGGTGCTAGTTGGCCGTGATGTATTATCTCTAATAGAGAGGCCGGAGAAAGCGTAGATTCTGCTACATTGACCAGAGTATATACAATATTTAACCGTTCAGTATCCTCGTAAATGGACAGAATTTCTGTATCTGCAAGTACATGGAGTATACATTCTAACAACAAGCGTGCATCGCTATACGGTGCAGTTATCGCAGCATCGACCAATGACGTTAATTGGATAGACGGCAATTTTTCAATCCATGCTTCAGTTTTAATTAACTGCATAATTAAGCACAGATCATTGAATCGGGTGAGCCTGCCTGCAAGCGTTGGGATAGCTTTGCATAAGCGCGGTAACACAGATTGCGGATTGCTTTTAGCGGTAAGAGCACAGAGATAATCTGCCGTTGCATCAGTTGTCGGCCAATCAGAGAGGAAAAACTCAATAGCTCTCTCTCCTGCCTGTGCGAGGAGCCAACCTGTTAAACTGGGGCTTCGGATAGCATTACCATTTTGTAGCCAAGTGTCTGTTGGGAAAACCGTGCGTCGTTTAAGTGTGGTGTAGGTCTTTTCCGTTAACACAGGTAAGCCAATCAACGCATTTTGCAGAATATCGGTAACACGTTGAGATGTAAGCTCCGTTATTCGCAAGGATTCACTGTCGTCAAACACACGTTGTACTGAGATAGGCAAATTAACCGATTCGGCTGTTTCCGTTTTCAATTCGATAAGTGGCTTTTGTGCACTAAAGTAGGCCAATTCCCCCATACTATCAATGACTACCCAAGGAACAGCGGGTATATCCGTTAGTTGGGTAAGAAAAACCGGCAAATTTTGTTGTCGGAACATGATACCAGCATGTTCACTGCCCACCCCAGATTCAACGAAGACAGCGGTAAGAGCCGTTTGCACAGACAGGGGAAGACGCAGGTAACGAGACCAAGCATCGTTCAATGTCGATGCAGAAAGGAAGCTACCTAAAGAGGGAAAAGAAGGGGGTAATAGCGCTGCCACCGGTACTGCTCGCATACAATGCGCCAGCTCGGTGCGTACTTCGGCGGTTAACCGTTGAACACGACGTTCAAGCGTGTAACCAGGAGCAGGACGCACCTGTACTAACCAAAGTTTATCTACGTTCACTTGACGTAATTGTGTGCCATACCACAAGGGAGCAGATAATGTTGGCCAATGATAGGCGACCGAGTTTACCCTTGAACCGGGCGATTGCGCCGCCGCAAAGCCAAAACCAAACGCCAGTTCTCCCCGAACACCATTAGAACCGGCTAAGGTCAGTCCGGTGGCCGATACCAATCCATGATCTGTTTCCAATACCCACTCAGTATCCAACGCAATTTCAGAAAAGTGCTGATGTAACTGCCTGATAATTTTGTACAAACTATGACATACATCAGCTGTCAGATAGGGTGCCTGTAAAAGTTCCACTTGAGGTGGAGTGCCTTGAATCAACCGCTGAACAAAACAAGTGACTGGCTGTGGCTGATAATCAGGATTGATTAACCGTTGTTGTGCGATAGCTTGAGGTTCAAAACCACTGAAAGTAACCTCAGCAACAGTGTCGGCAAAATCTGCTGTACGATGGCAAATGACACTCTCATAGCCACCCGCATTGACGAAAATATCACCATCTTCCAGACCTGCACTACGAACAATCCAAGGAGGTGGACCACATACTTCCTCTACTTGTTTTACCCAATCGTGATGCTCCGTCATATATTTGCTGTAGATGGTGCGTAACAGCTCAGCATCAGCATGTGGAGAAACCGCGGTGATGGCAAACGCTTTATCGGCAGGAAATGCCAACAAAGGGGGAATAAGAGCCGAAAAATCGACGTGCCGGGCGAGCTGTTGTAATCGTTCAAATTTTGCAGTCATACGTTTTATTTTCTTACCTTATAGAGCCAGAATCCCAAATGAGTTTTCACGTTGACAAGGGCGAGTCGCGATTTTCTTCCCATCGCTTGATTTATGCCAACACTAACAACATAGCTAATTAAGCCCCTAATAACACAAATATTACCAGCTCGATAGTCAATATATGGGAAACAACAACTGTTAATTTTTCCTTGTCATAGTATCGATGTCGTTTATATAAAAAACTGGTCACACGTGCTTGTGTGTAATCTTAGTTTCTACCTCCGGTTTTACTTCAATTATAGGTTGTTCAAACGTTCTTAAAGAATTGCCTATACCCTATGGATTTCAAGATGAATCGCGACGGCAAGGAAGCGAATCCCCGGGAGCATAGATAACGATGTGACCAAGGTGAGAGAGTGTAGTGGCAAGACTATTCTTGCCACCTACTAAACTACAATTAGCTAATCATGGGAATATAATAATGCTCTTCATCATCCCAAGTTCACTTAATAATCCCACTATTCCCATATATATTAGTCACCTTTACATTCAAACTATCGTTGACAGATTTCTATCCTAAAGCCTCACCTCTTACCTGAGGTAAAATAAATTCGTAGCTAACTAGTTTGAATAATTGATGAATAGTCAATAGATCCCAATACACTAACAACAACTTTCCATACCGGGCGTACCATTAACACCCGTAGAATATTCCTTATACCTTGCTGGTGGATTTGTTAATTTTCCTTTTACTGCAATTTGTTGCGTGTTGATAGTACCTTTATTTGTAATATAAAGAGGAATAACTTTTTTTGGATCGAAAATAGAATAATGAATGTTGAAGAGATTGAGACATCGCTGTTTGATGCTGTCACTTTCACGGTTTCGACTCACCAATAGAGGCCACCGAAGGTGCTGTATAAAGTCCTGAAGTACTGATACTACCCAGATCTACAGGGCTGATTGACCATTTAACATTCTTAGCTGGGGTCACAGTAAATTGTTGGGTTTTATTGGCAGACAGAAGTATCTCTGCGGGTTCAACTTTCAGACCTGTCAAGGTAGGGCTAATATCGCCGAATAAGACCAAATCTCCAGGAACAGCAATCTGATCAAATTCCAAAACTTCCGAGTTCGGAAACAGAATATGCTGAATATAAAATGTATTGATATCAGGTAATTCGAAAAAACCAGTCTTATTAATTTTATCTGTGAGCTGATTTGCCATCTTCTCTGTTCCATTACTTTCAATAAGAATTAGTCCACTATGTTCTGACTTAATACATTTAACGGTTATCTTGCCAACCGTTGAAAATGAAATAATATTATTTTCCTTCAGAGAAACTTCAGCCTTGCATTTCCCATCACAGCTAAAAGTGTAATCATTTAAATAATCGTCATGTACCGCCCCTGCCGGGCCGTAATAACTCCAAGATACTGAGAATCGATGATTATAAGTATGGTTCTCAGGGAATTGTAAAACAACATGCTTACTTTCATTATCTTCAACATCAGCAGCTATAGTAAATTTATTAAATGGCAAATGAGCAACCCGCACTTCTCCTTTCTCATCACAGCTCTTATAGCTAATCCTTGAGTCTAAAAAAGTTACAGAACCATCTATAATTTCATTTGTCGGTGTATATCCTCCAGTAAACTGCAAAGTTACAGGACTATTCTGCCCTGAAGTGATGGTTGTAAAAGCAGCATCATCAATATATTTTTTAAAATGTTCAGCAAATATATTACCGAATAGGGTTGCATTCCCAATAATGAGAGCTGCCGATTTTCCTTCTGGAATAATGTAAGGATAGTTATCTCCTGGCAGGTTACCCCCACCTGCATTATAATTAGTGGCAATAAAAAGCAGTACAGCTCCATCACCATAGTTTTTAGAATCTCGTAATGTTCCGCTAGGGGCTGGTTGTGTGCGAACAATAAATTTTTTAGGATAAAGTCTATTTTTACCATTATTAGGCTTTAATACACCTAGAATATATTCATTAGGATTAGACTGAATATATTGCCTAAAATACTGCACAATCTCTGCTGGAGCATCATTTAACCCTTCTATATCCAGTAAAGTACCTTTCTCAAATTTGATGACAACCCTGCCATCATCCTCAACGACCCCATTACCATATTCCAAATTTACATTAAGCTTGAGAGCATAATTATTCGCTGGACTAATATTTTCCCACTTAATAACTTGACCATTAGAGTTTGTATAAACAATCGAACCAGAAATAAATTTCATAGTTGCTGTGGCCTGACTGGCCGTAATTTTGGAATCCTAAAATGAAATGAATGGTACGCCTAACACTATATCTTGGAATTTTATTCCATATTTCTCATTTTCAAAACTTATGGGAGGATATTGTACCCCCGCAGCTCTCTTTTCTATATATTGCTGAAGCAATAATTGATTAACTTTATTTCGATCATAAGCAACAACGGCATCCCAACCCAACGCAACACTGCGCATTTTTAAAGAGTTAATTATATCATTTGCGTTACTCATTACATCCTCCATCTATTTAAATAACAAATATAGTTTTGACATAGTAAAAATAGTGGATAGTCAATTTAAATAGAGACTACCCATGCCACTAATTATCAATAAATTAACAATCCCAGATACAGAAAATCTAAGTCATTACTCCATACAACATTATTTTATGAATAAATCATTCATAGAAGATTAATAGTCCACCTAAAAAACACCCAACAATAGAAATATTAGGCGATAAAAATAAACCCTCTTTAGTTTAATCCCCCGGATGATTTACTCAACACTTCCGACAAATTCAATTAACGATTAAATATTAACATTAACACTACCTTAATATACTATAAAAATAGAAAACCCATTCCAATAACCTAACTATTAACTACTATATCACTATCAATAAATCTTAACCATAATCTAATAGTTCACATCTTTAAATATAATAAATTAATGTATTATCAAAAACAGTCAGCGACAGCGGATTATATACTCCGCCGAAGAAGTTCGAGGGTGGTTACCATTTTGTCAGTATTATTGCCAGTTTGCCGTCAGGAGAAGAAACGCGAGCCGTTGTCTGCCTGGCTAGTCAAAATACGATAGCTGAGTTTAAAGTGGCGCCTTCATACGCTTTAAATATTACTCCACAGAAAAAAGTCACCTTTACAACAAAAAGTGAAGATTTTGAAGGTAATTTATGGGAGATTTATCCGAAGAAAGGGAGCATAACGGATGTGAACTACAAAGAAGAAGGTGATTTCTCAGTTTATACCCAAGAAACTTCAAGATGCAGTTTTTAGCACCTGAAAATGGTCGTTAATTCTAGACATCAGCGAGTCCGCTATATCCGGTAGCGTTGTGGTGAAAAATTTGAAGACTTTGTCTCGAAATTCATGTTTATCCGCGAAATAACGGTTATTTCGAACCTGTTCATTCATGACCTTCCATAATCGCTCTATCGGGTTTAAATTTGGGCTGTATGGAGGA
>NZ_JAXBVE010000066.1:0-11469 GCF_035181445.1 Photorhabdus africana | reverse complement strand
ATGAATTTCTTACTGGTAATCGGAGGATACCCCTGGACGGTGATTAAACTCAAAAATAGAACTCAGTATCTATCAGCGTTAGAATCAGCCTCGGTAGGAAAGAATGTGAAGTTATTTACGGAGTTCGTGAAGCAATCTATGCAGGAGAGAGAACCAATATGAATTGGATATTAGCCTAAATCCTAAATTTAATAATAAAACCCTAAATTTAATATTAAAATAATAATGAAGAATTAATAAAAGCATTAACAAATAAAACTCAGAAATAATTTCTGAATAAAAAAATGGCCCACCAATTCTGTGAGCCATTTTTACTTCTATACCCGTCATCTTTCAAGTTGCCTCTTTGTTGGCTGTACTCACTCACCCCAGTCACATCGTTATCTATGCTCCCGGGGATTCGCTCCCTTGCCGTCGCGATGCATCTTGAAATCCATAAGGTATATAACAATTTTTTTACTAATTTATAGAAAACTGATTAGGCAAATTTCCCCTTACCAATCGTGACATCGATCCACGCCGTTGCGATAGCCGTTTTCGCCTGACTGTCCAGACCCGCAATAAAACCATTATCACCCACTGCCGGAGCAAAACCGCTCATTGCCTGGATCAAGGAATCCACCGCATTATCTGACAGTGCCGTAAATTCGCGCTCCCCTGATGCGTTCTTATCACGCATCCGAGTCAGCAGTTTGGCGCGGTTGCCATTAAAGTAATCATTAAAGGTGACCGAACCCACCGATTCAAATTTCCCCTGAGCGGTGGTGTCCTGAGTATGGCGATTCACTGACAGCACCAGATCATACCCGCTGCGCTGCAACCACAGGTTTCGCCAGTCAACACCGTTAAACAAGATCATATCTTCTGCGTTAATATCGCTTACTCGGTTATCAATCACTTCTTCGCTGACCACAAAGCTATCCACACCTGCACCGCCCCGGAAATGGTTCTGGTACCCGCCTAACACCAGCAGATCCTGACCTTCACCGCCATTAAACTCACTGAACTTCGAAATCGCTGCGGCTATCAGATAATCATCACCTTCTCCACCATTGATCACCGCATGGTAGCCCATCAGCTTAATCGCATCATTGCCGGAATAACCATCAATCCGATTGTCATTACCAAATACTCTGGCAAAGTCGTCGCCCCCACCCAATTCGGCTTGATTATTATTGCCGATGATCACCGCATAATCCTGACTTTCCCCAGTATCCATCCGGTTATAGTTGCCGGAGGTGACTACGTAATCCTGTCCGTTACCGGCATCAATAAAACCACCTTCACCAAAAACAAACGCCTGATCATTGCCCTCCCCCATAAACACATGGTTAATCCGACCGGCCACCACCGCAGTATCATCGCCGTTACCGCCAAACATCCCGTTTTCACGTCCCAGCAGAACACCCAGATCATCCCCTTCACCACCAGTAAAGAGGTTGGAAGTGCCGATGGAGTAATAAACATCATCACCCCGACCACCCCAGAAGTTGTTGTTATCGCCCAGATAAGCACCGAGATCTTTACCATCTCCCCCCCAATTGAAGTTATAGTTTCCCAACGAGAGATGGATATCGCCATCATCATGCAAATGACCGCTGTTACGCAGAAAATCAAACGTTTTCTGCTCCATATTAAGCAAATCAGCCGTCAGGTTTTCTTTCAAATGTGTAACTAAGGACTGCATTTCTGTCTGCTTATCTTTACTGAACATCGTCGCAAACAAGTTAGGCAAATTCAGTGAGTTAAAGCCAAATGCAGATTTTACTTTATCATCGGCCTGAGCACGCTTTCCATCGATGCTCACTGGCAATTCTGATTCACGGTTTTCATCCGAGGCTTTCTTTTGCAGGCCATGACTTTCGGCAAACGATCTGATGCCATCCCTGCCCATCTCCATGCCCGCTTTCAAACCATCAAGCAATTTCTCCGAATTTGTAAACGCTTTCAGTTGATCACCACTAAATTCTTCAATCACTGTCAGCATCTCTCGCAGAATCGCTTCGCCATCAACCGGGTCTCCTGTACGGGAAACCATCTGACCTTCTGTGGTGTAATTCACGCCAAAGATATCCGCTAAAGTCGTCTCCGCGTTTACACCAGCTAATCGGCCCAGCAATTTGTTCTTAAGCTGACGCGGCAAATCCTGTGGATGATAGGTAAACGTGGTCTTCGCCATCCCCGTTGCCGAATATTGCTGCGTCATCAGGCCAAACAACGAACCCAGGTTAGTATCCAAAATCGACTGAATATTATCACCGAACATAAAATTCCAGTTACCGGCGGTTACCTGGATATCGGCCCCCTGACCCCCGACGGCAAAATTAAAAGCCAACTTCTGATTAGCCTGACGGAATTTATTTGCCCGGCTCATTGTGCCCATATTAGTCACATTGCGGGTTAGCCACTGGTTGAATTTCTCATTCAACGTCGCTTCAATATCTCGCTTCAAACTACGGCTACTACGTTCATGCTGTGAATCCAGATCAACCAGCGTTTTATAATCCACACTGCTTGTTTGATCCAAACCGGACATATCTTGCACAAACTTGTTCGCACCGACGATAGTCCATTGCTGATCTTGCACGGTTAACCCATCCTGTTCTTTGCCAAAGTAAGCAATATCTTGTAGTACTCCGGTAACATGCACCACACCATCAAATGGATTAACCAGTGGCGGCGTTGGAATAGATTTATCCATCATCACAATCAAATCATTACTGCTGCCTTGGTTGAAACTGACATTACGATTACCAATAAACATCTGCGCCCCTTCAAACGCTTGGTAACCATTGATATCGAAGCTGTGTTTACTATCACCATCACCGAGATGAACCATCACATTATTGTCACCGAAGGTCAGTGATTTAAAACCCCCGGTACCCACTTTAATACCGACATTTGATGTTCCCCAATTGAGCGCAGTAAACTCCCCTTCACCCACATTCACCTGAATATTGCCAGAGTAGCTAAGCTGATTATTCGATTTATCGTTGGTGTTAATCTGAATAGTATTTTCACGTTTCTTTGGCACAGTAAAAGGGCGACGATAATCTGCAACTGCCCCTCTCGCCACCGCATCAGCGCCGGTATATCCCACTGTGGCAAGGGTGATATCACTTTCAGCAATTCCGCGAATCACCCTTTCTGTACTCGCCGTCAATTCACCCTGTTTATCCCATTGAAATACGATTTTGTTATCAGGCAGGTTATTAACCCATTGGTTATTGGCATCACGGGTCAGTTTACGGCCTGTTGCATCAATTGCGACTTCGCTATGGCGAACGGAAACATGACTGAGAATACCTTGCTTATCTAACGCGGTGATAAAGCGGCGGGCAAAACCGTCCCGTTTGTCATCACTGATCAGAGCACAACTCACGAGGCTGATATGGTAAGGTTTACTCGCCGACTTAAGATCGTGACTGAACTGCTTTAGTCTCACAGCAAGTTCATCGGCAGTGTAACCACTCAGGTAAATGTTATTTTGCGCCGACGTATCACGGCCATGACCGACAATTTGCCAACGTAACTTACCGGATAATTTGGCAGGGTTGCCATAAATGACACGATATTTACCGTCAGCATCGAGTTGCACAATCACACTGGAATCCGGGTGTTTACCGGCCAGATTGGCAGCGGCTTTGGCTACGACCGGATCATCCTCCATTTGAATAATGACCTGATGACTAAAACGAGTTATACGATCATCGGCTTGTGGGGTGACGGTTACCCGCTCCCACACTTCTGCATTTTTATTTTTGATCGCATCACTTGATGACCATTTTTCCAGTAACGGGCTCGCCACATCCCCCTCAACCGGCACTTTAAGTATCAGCTTGTTTGCTGCCGGATAAGAGAGGACTTTATTAATATTCGACCGCACAAAGCTGGCAGCTTGCTTAAAGTTATTACTCTCAACGTCAACCAGAACCTTCTTCGTTTGTTTACCTTGCTTAGCCGTTACTTCCAGGGTGATATCCCCTTTTCGGTAATCAACGACACGTCCAGTGATGTTTGAACCTAAGTTAAATACCTTGCCTTGCTCTTTCAATGCACGCAATACGTAGTCTTGTTCACCATCGCGTGACGTTTTCCAAACACCGTCATATCTCGCAATGGTTCCCTCTTCAAACTGATTAAACTGAACATAAAAGCTTTGGTCAGGCTCTTTACTTGCCTGGAATTTATAATTCGTTATAAATCCCTTATGAAACGAATCCATAAAACGGCGGAAATCGTTATAGTCAGCAAATGATTTACCACCATAGTTAGGATCATAAAATGACCAGACTGTTTGGTTGAGTTTTTTATGTACCACAACGGACATGGCATGTTCTTCAGACATGAATGATAGGTAAGTCGACTTTCTTACATTACGCAACTTATCCATGACGGATTCATAACCTTCAGCAAAGTAATTCAAGGCATGATTAATGTTCCCCCCGGTTAATCCATTGGCTTTCAACTTGCCGCCATAAGCCGCATTCGCTTTTCTATACGCTTCAGGGGTAGAGCTATCCATAGACTGGCTGTACTGCATCGATAATAAATCTTCAATAACCATCCCGATATTTTGACGCCGATATTGGGTCAACAAAGCGGATTCGATGGCGTTGATATCGGTTTTCTTATTGACTGATGTGTCGTTGTAGGCTTTTACCGTGTCTTTTAACCACAACATATAAGCTTTACCGCCCCCTGAGCCATGTACGCGTTCTTCTATTAAGTAACGGGCAGATAAAGCAAAACATAATCCTTGCATGAGTTTTTTAGACTCAACCGTATCCCCTTTAGTCAGGAGCACACTGCCAATTTCCGGGATAATTTTGCTGATTTTTTCCAACACATTACCATCCTGGCTAAAGTGAAATGAATAAGCCTCCAGCTCTTTCCCATGCGCGATAAAATCAAAAATTTTATTATCAATTTTTTGTAGCACATCCCCTTTGATTGCCCCACGATGTTGAGAAGATGTTGTCAGCAGATTTTTATCCAACAGTGCTTGCTGATTGACCGGCAACCGATTAATCCTGTTTTGTGCCTCTTTCAGTACGGACAGATCTTCTTCCATCAATCCGGCACTGAATCGCCCATCGGCCTGTACGACAAACTCAGGGTTAACATGGCTGCGGGTTTCAACCATAGCCGTGGAATGATACGCTTTTCCAGACAAACCACTGCCAAGGGCGCCCATTCGCTGCGGTTTGGCATTGTCACTCTGCTTCACGCTCTTCGCCTCGGTCTGGGCCTGAACCACTTTATCCTCAGCCACGGCAATATCCTGTTTGCCTCGATTCTCCGCCGCCTGACAGGCAACGCTAGCCTCATTTTTAACTTTTTCCGCCTGCTGCTGTTGTAACAGTGCCTCTTCCTTTCTCAAATTTATTTTTTCATAAGCGCCCATGACATCTTGTTGCACATCAATACGATGCTGCTCACTTTTCACTACACCGGCTTCCGCTTGCGCAATCGCTTTTTTTATTTTTTGTTGATGACCGGTAACATTTTGCTGAGCATTAAATAACTCTTTCTGTGCAGTAGATTTGGTGTGCTCCCATTGACTTTGAACATTGTTCAATAATCCAGCAGCAAATTGATTACGCCATTGCTCCCCTGATTTACCGTGGTAATTATTAAAGCCATGCAGTGCATCCAGACCTTGAGTCATGGAGAGCAGTTCATCTGTTACTGCTTGTGATTCTTCTTTTATCGCATCACGCTGCGCTTGCCCATTGGTGTTTAGCGCTGCCTGATCCGTTGATTCCAGTTGAGACCGCACGCCTGCAATTGCGGCCAGTTGCTGCTCTTTTTCTTGTTCCAAAAGACGGCGATCTTCTTCGGCTTGACCTTTATTGCTTAACGCATTTTGCGCCGCGTTATCCTGTTTTACGTGTTCGATAACCGCCTTGACGGGCCGTGATCTCTCAGATTTCGCAACAATATTATCGAGAATATAACCTACGCCATCGTCTAAACCGGTCCCCTTAAATTCGATTCGGTTACTCCCCTTTTTTGCTGTCAGCGCCAGCGTTTTGTTTTGCCATTTAGGGGCATCTCCAGAAGTTGAGAATACCCGTTGACCGTTCCAGAAAATCTCCATGCCATTGTTGGAAAGAGTAGTACCACGACGATTAGCAAAATCAAAACTCAGTGAAATCACTTCTCCCTCAAGCAAATCTTGTAGGTTCTGATAAACCGTGGTGTTTATACCCGCATCAAGCTCACTGACTCGCTCTCCATGCCCCTCTTTATCAAGACCGTAAGCACCGGCTGAGCGGTATGTTTCAATACCATTAGTTGCCCGCCAGCCGTCATTACCTTGTTCAAAATCACCATTAATGATCAGATTAGTTCCCTGTTCCGGATCATTGCTTTCATCAATATTAATATTCAATGAATTATGGATATTTTCGAGCTCAGGCGTTTCGACCGCGGTTACAGAACCACTCAGACGACGGCTTAAATCTGAACTTACCGGCGCAATTTCATCCATCTGAAAGCCATTAATAGCAGAAACTTCGGCTAAATGAATCGCCCCTCGGCCTTTATGTGTCCCTGACGTATTAGCCTCACCGCCCTGAACCAGATAGTTGATCGCCTGACTGCCCTCTACACTTAACGCTGTCTGTTTGATCTGTTCAAAGAAGAAAGCGAGTTTGTTGCTTTGCGTATTGCTTTCTGCAACAGAGAAACTATAGAAATCACCGTTGCCAATCCTAATCGCCACGTTATTGCGTGCGTAGGAAGCATTGATGCCCAAACCATCACCCATATAGATATTGGCATTAGCTTGGCCTTTCATCACCGCGACATTGAGGCCATTGCCAACTTTGGTATTAATATTGTGCTTACCCCACGCCACGTTAACGGAAACACCCTCACCCACTTTGGTATTCACATTCAAGTCGCCATGCGTCACCGTTACATTTAAGCCATTTCCCACAGTGGTGATAATATTCCCTTTGCCTTTTGCCGCGGTAACCTGCATGCCATCACCCACTTTGGTGACGGTATTGCCTTCACTCCACAAGGCATTAAAGCTGTCACCGTTACCCACCTGAGTCACAATATTGGCCTCACCTTTGGCCAGCACCACATTACGCCCATCACCGACCTTAGTAACAACGTTGACTTTGCCCCAAGCGCCGGTGTAATCATCACCGTTACCCACATGGGTAATGATATTGGCATCCCCCTGAACGACTGTGACTTCTTGTCCATTCCCTACTTTGGCAATGATGTTGGCTTGACCTTTCGCGAAGTTATAACGGTCACCATGCCCCTTTTGCGTCAGGATATTCGCCGCCCCCCAAACCGCATTAATACCAGTGCCATTCCCCACTTTGGTCACGATATTGGCTTGACCTTTAGCAAATCCCACCGTTGTGCCATGACCAACATGGGTCATCACATTCCCCACATTCGACACAAGCAAACCGACTGTTGTCCCCTCTCCCACCTTGGTCAGCATATTGCCTTCGCCAAGCAGGATACCAGCGGTCATCGAGTTGCCTACATGAGTGATAACATTCGCTTTCGCCCCTGCAACAACCCCCATAAAATCATTACCGGTTTTGGTGACAATATTCGCGTCTCCTAATGCCAAAACACCGGTTAAGCCATTGCCGACATGGGTCATGATATTGGCCTGACCAAACATGGCCGCCAGCGTCGTCCCTTTACCGACTTTGGTCATCACGTTCAGTTCACCGGCAACCAAACCAATACTGGCACCATCCCCCACATGCGAATAGATATTGGCCTTACCCATCATCAAGGCGGCGGTCAGATCATTACCGACCTTGGTCAGCACATTGGCCCCCCCAATCATGGCCGCAAAGGTATTGCCATTCCCCACATGGGTAAAAATATTGGCCCCACCAATCATTGCGGCCAGCGTCATGCCATTACCCGCTTTAGTCGCGATATTGCCTTTTGCCAGCATCAGGGCAACACTTGTGCCATCCCCAATGTGGGTAAACACATTGCCTGCGGCTACCATCAATGCCAGCGCATTACCATCACCCACTTTTGTAAAGATGTTTACTGCGCCCCCCATCAGCGCCCATATATCGCCGTTGCCAACATGAGTAAAGAGATTGCCTGCACCCATCATGGCGGCAATCACACTCCCATCCCCGACTCTGGTCAAGAGATTGCCCGTGGCCCCCATCACCGCCAAAGTCTGACCACCACCGACATGGGTCAGTACATTACCTATCCCAAACAGAGTGCCAGTAGTATCGCCGTCTCCTATTTTGGTCAAGACATTAGCACCACCGAGCATCACACCTGTCGTATTCCCATTACCAATATGAGTCAGAACGTTTGCACCACCGCCCATCACGGCTAACACATTGCCCAACCCTTTCTTGGTAAGAACATTAGCCCCACCCAACGCAATTGCCCTGGTATTCGACATTTCGGCATCATCAGCGATATGCGTGATAACGTTAGCCCCACCGAGCATACCGGAAACCAAATCACCGACACCGAGCTTAGTCAGCACATTGGTGCCACCCACCAGTCCCGAGGAAACACTGCCACTGCCTTTTTGGGCCATGACATTAAAACCACCGGCACCTAACCAGCTCGCGCTACCCTTGCCTATCTGTGTGTGCGTATTGTAACCACCCAACATGATAACCCGGCTGCGACCGCTACCTTTGTGAATCGAAATATTGCCAACCGCCAGAAGACGTGCCAAATATCTACCATCCCCAACCCGCACGAAAACATTTGCCGCCCCCGCGGCATTAACATCCATTTCGCCATACCGGCTTTGATGAACGACAACGTTTGCTAAACCAGCACCGTTAAAATTAACATTGCCACGTGTAACGTTGGATATAATAACGTTTCCACCGCCAGCGCCATTGAATTGAATATCACCGGAGCTATCACCATTACGGGCAGATGCATTCACAAGTTCTTGCTGACTATATTCTTCGGTATGCGCTAATCGATCAGATGCACGACGTATTGTTGTATTAAGACAATATTGCAGTTGACTTAGTGTGCAACCCCCCTCGTTTATAGCGCGATAACCGCTCGCAAGCGAAATATCTTTATTTGCCAAATTACCGGTATGATCACCCGCTTTGTACCACGCGCTGGCAAAGTATTTGAGTTCCTGCGTAACAGGATCATTTTCCAATTTAACCACCACTACTTTAGTGTGCGACTCCAGATATTTAGCATACACATAAGTATTTGGTTGACGGTTCGATCTCACCGCAGCAACATCAACTTTCTGGCGGTTAGAAAAGATCGCATGCCCTCCCATCTTTGCCTCAGAGAGGGTAATATCTTCCGCTTTAACCGTCGCCCCATGAGCACAAATAACCCACTCGTTTTCAGACAACCCTTCTTCAACGGCATGGATAGTTATCGGTTGATGATGTTCAATCATTAAATTGAAAAGGCGATAAGCATCATTGGTGTTGGTATTGACAAAGCCATTACCGGAAGAAATATCCGTTGAAGCAAGATCTTTAAGATGCTCACCTTCCTTATACCAAGAGGTGGCGTAATAATTGAGCTTACCGGTTTCAGGATCATTTCGTAGTCGAATTTTACTAATTTTCGTATACATTTCGTCAGCAAACGCAAAGAGATAAGTATCAGGCTCGGTAATTGATTTAATGCCTGTCACTTGCTGGGCTTTTTGAATCCAACCTCCGCCCATCGTTGCTGTCGTTAATATAATATCTTGAGCTTTAGCATATTCCAGCGCTTCATCACGAAAACTATCATTCATGCCTATTCTAGATATTTCGTTGTAAGCACCGGCACCAGAGAAGTTAATATTACCGTGTGCAATATCAGAATAAATCTTGTTATAACCCCCTAGACCTTCAAAGGAAATATCACCACGAGTCTGCTTATAGATATCTTCTTTTTGGCGAATACGCTTAATTCGGTTCGATGCCCCAGCACCCTGCAAGATAATATTACCTTCTTTACCCTTACGTATAATGTGATTATCAGCTCCAGCCCCATTGAAAACAATATCACCGCGCTCTATCCGCGAGCTAATACTGTTTGCCGCCCCTGCGCCATTAAATGTGACATCGCCACGGCTTTCATGGTAATGATTATACCAAGTGCGGTCGATTTTATTACCCGCGCCAGCGCCATTAAAGTATAAATTGCCCTGATTGGTTGCGTGCCATAATCTGTTATAGCCGCCCGAACCGTTGAAGATCACATCCCCCGTCAGACCATTACGGTTCATTTCGTTATAAATAGCCGCACCGGTAAAATCCAAATTACCGTGATGACCAGTATGATCCATAATAATATTACCCGCAGCGCCGGTAAACAAAACATTACCATCATCACTTTTATCAATATCGGCGTAACCCGTACCACCTTTTACGGTCAGATTACCTGTGGAATCCACAACGGATAAATATGCCGCACTACCAACTACCGTGTCATTACCTGTGCCAGTATAGACTTCGGCGGCAATCGACCCCAACGTAATATGGTCATTTCCTCCGAGGGCATAAATGTAGCCCCAAAATCCAATGGCAATAATGTCATTATCATTGTTATCACCCAAATAAATCCCAGTAAAGAAATATTTCGCACTCCTGCTTGATAATGTCCCCATAAACAATCCCTTAGTTAATATGAAGTTAAAACCGTACTCGACGAATATAATGGTTAGGTTGAACATCTCATTGCTTGAACAATACCAATCCCTTAGCCTCTTCATGATAAAAAGAACGAAATAACATATTGTTAGCAACGTTAAAACGGTGTTCACAGGATATGATCATTTCGAAAAAAATAGATATCCCGGCTCAACGATTAAGCTTTATTTAAAATATTGAATATAGGAAAATATGACTTCACCCATTATTTCATTCATTCAGCAATTTTATTCTTAGCACACGAAACATAAGGTAAGCAGCTCCCCTGCTGACATGCCGATTAGAGAAAATTTGTACCAATTTTTTAGACATACATTTACCCAAAAGACAATTTATTCATAAAAAATGCACAACAAAATCTTAAAATCAGAAAATATCTAAACTGGTGTATAGACAAACACTTTCAAATAAACCTACCGAATAAAATAAAGCCAACAGTTAAAAGCAATATTTAACACAGAAAACCGCCTTCTTTCACATAAGATATAACGTTTTGCTAATTATGATCAATAAATTATTTTCCATTTATTAAAATACAAAAATATATTATTACGAATGTTATTAATTCAATGTTGACAATACCAATATTGAATTAATAAATATTTAAAATAGTTAATTTCAATTCTATTTAATATAAATCTACCATCTGTCCTGACGTTAAAAAAATGTCCGATTTTTCAGGTTATTTCTTGACATATACCCTATGGATTTCAAGATGCATCGCGACGGCAAGGGAGTGAATCCCCGGGAGCATAGGTAACTATGTGACCGGGGTGAGCGAGAGCAGCCAACAAAGAGGCAGCTT
>NZ_JAXBVE010000065.1:0-11536 GCF_035181445.1 Photorhabdus africana | reverse complement strand
AAAACCTTGGTTTAACAGAAACGGTAGAATTGGCGAAAAGTGCCGTGCCGAACAACCGGAAAATTAATGGCAAGGTGTTGAGTGGGGATGTCAGTTTGAACGCCGGGGATGTGGGGGCTTTATCAGGTAAACAATATATTAGTAGTCTGACGGTACAGACATCTGCTTGGGTAAAAATTGCTGAAGTAACAATGAAAGTGATGAGTACTATCAATATTAATATTGTTGGCGGTTCAGGGTACAACGTTGGGAGTTTTGAGCAATGCGCTATCACTAATATAGTTTTAAGAACAGGGAATGGATACCCGCATGGAATCAATGCGGTGATGTACACAGTTAATACCACTGCACCTACTGACTTAGCAACTGTTAATACATCTGGTGATAACTATGACATTTATATATTCATTGGCCCTTTTGCTCAAAACATAATTTTAAATGCTTTTGTGTCAGATAATGCAACTGTTAATCAATTAATTAAGATGGCAGAGTTATCAGAAGTCCCTAATGGGGCAGTTAAGGGGAGAGTCTACTCTTATTTATTATCTGGAAGAGAAAGTGAGATTTATCCAGTTGGTGCTCCCATTCCGTGGCCGTTACCGAATGTGCCATCTGGCTATCTCGCATGCAACGGTCAAGCATTTAATAAATCGCTATATCCGCAATTAGCGACCGCTTATCCATCTGGGAGGCTTCCTGATTTGCGCGGTGAATTTATCCGTGGTTGGGATGATGGGCGCGGTGTCGATGGCGGCCGTGGGATTTTGTCGTGGCAACCACAACAAGTTCAGTGGCACCAGCACCTTGGTGGTCATGGTGGCCGAGCGCAGGGAGCATTTGGTGTAACAAATCTAGCCGGCCATCCTGGCTCGTATCATGATGATTCAAAGCAAACTTTGCCATTCACAAATAACGGCAGTGATTTTCAAGGATTTACAAACAATGGTGCTGTTGGTGCAGAAACCCGTCCCCGCAATATTGCATTTAACTACATAGTGAGAGCAGCATAATGACTGAACAAAAATATTCTTTAGAGCTGGAAACGGCAATCTTAGGTAAAGATGGATTGGCAGAAAAAGCGGGTTGGCTGACGATCTACCATGCAGCGCCTCATTCAAGGGAATTTATCGGCGCGACACCAGAATATCTGATGAAGGGAGTTGGCATACCGGCGAGTTCCTATACAGATGCTCCGACACTTCCTGAATCCGATTCTCTGGCTGTCAGGCGCACAGCAGACGGAGATCACTGGGAAATTATCCCCGATTACCGGGGAAAAACAGCTTACAACACACAAACTCGCTTACCGCAAGAAATTACCGATCTGGGTGCACTATCCGAAACCCTGACATTCGAACAACCTGCTACTCATTTTGATCGATGGGATGGCTCAAAGTGGGTGGCTGACAAAGCGGCAATAAAGGACAGTGAGATTGAGCAGGCAGAACAATTACGTGACACACTGTGTACACAAGCTAATGAAACCATTACGTTGCTCCAATATGGCGTTGATACGGAATTGGCTTCGGAAGAGGAACAGGCATTGTTACTTGAATGGAAAAAATATCTGGTATTACTGAACCGAATTAATACTTCGTTAGCTCCTGATATTGAATGGCCGGAAATACCAAAATAAGTTACATCTTTTGGTAAAAAATCTTCTATGAGTGGTTTGTTGGATTTGACAAATTCATCAGATCACTCAGATCAAATTGGCGCGCCCTCAAAATGACCTACTATTCTAAGAGATGATTTAGTCAAAAGGAGAGCATGAAACTGTTCAGAATTGCTCTAATGGAAGGAAAACTTCGCCACGCGATGACGTATACCCTGTTAATATTGTTGGACATATTTTTAATAAAATTATAAGATGCTTTTGTTGTTATTCCAATGTTCTTTAACAACGGTAAAATCAGGGTCAATCTTTGTTTCGTGCTATAAGTACGATATCAATTATAACAGTGAACAGTGTTGTTAAAATATATATTGGATGCAATAATCATAAATTATCGATATCCATCAAAGGGGGAAGTTTTATTATGAAAAACATTATATTTATAGCTCCAGAGTTTCACTCCCTCCCCCCTACCTATTCTTCTGCTGTTGAATGGTGGATTTATAATGTTGCAAGAAAATCAAATATCAAAAATATGATAATTTGTAAAGGTGAACGTAATGAAAATAAAATAGAGGTAATAAATAAAAATTCCACTATATATAGAATCAGAATTAGCCGTGTCTATAAAAGAATATTTAAAAAGTGGACAAGGTTAGATCCATTTCCTTATAGCAAAAGAATCTCCTCAAAAATTTATCAGATAAATAAAGAAAATGATTCAATATTAATAGTTCATAACTCGATTACATTATATAATGAAATAAAAAATTTTTATCCAGAAGAATTAATGGTTCTTCACATGCATAATAAAAAAAATACAGAACATCTAGATTACAGGACAAAATTAATTACACCAAGTATATTTTTAGCTGATTTTTTTAAAAAAGAGGTGTCAAATATTGATGTAAAAGTGGTTCCTAATGGTATTAGCAAAAATATATATAATTCTAATCAGCATTGGAATAGAGAAAAATTTAACTTACAAGATGAAGATATTGTGATTCTTTATGCAGGAAGATTAGATAAAGGTAAAGGTGTTATTGAATTAATGAAATCAATAGCCATACTAAAAAATACAATAAAAAACATAAAATTACTTATTGTAGGAGATTATAAAACCAAGAAAAGACGAAGACTTAAAGATTATAGAGAAAAAGTCATTGAACAAGCTAAAAAAATGAATTCATGCTGTATACTTACAGGAAGTATCTCGCCTAATGATATGCATAAAATTTATCCGTTAGCCAACTTAACAGTAACTCCATCATTGGTGGATGAAGCTTTCTGTATGGTTGCCTTAGAATCAATGGCTAGTGGAACCCCTGTTCTTGTAAGTCCTAGGGGGGGAATAAAAGAATTTGTCGTACATAATAAAACTGGTTTTCATTTAAAAGAACCTTTATCGGTTGAAAGCATTTTCAATTTTACAGACTCAATATTCTGCCAATTGGTTGTAGGCTACACCATCTGAGTTTGTATTCTCTGGATGGACAGCCGAAGGAATATCTGGCATTTTCATATTGAGAATGAGCTCTTTCTATATTACTCCAAATTAGTAAAGAGCCAATAGAGTGTTTTTGCAATTCATTTGAAGTATCCATTCCTGCTTGGATAAACTCGAAGATAGTGTGTTCAGAAGTAAATGTCTTTGTAATAAAATGGAATGCACAAGCTTCATCATTGTAAAATAATATATTACCCCATATAAGAGGTTGGATTAGTTCAAATAATTCTTGCGTTAGTTCCCTATCTACACAACAAGACCCCCATCTTTTCTCAGTAAGAGAAAAATAAATATCTGCTATTTCTCTTGGGCTAAAAGATTCACAGTCTACGACTTTTCCTCCAATTTTTAGAAATCGCTTCAATCTGTCTTTATATTTTTTCTGGGATTTTATAGATATTCCACCGTTACCTAATTCTTTAGCAATGCACACTCTTCTATTGGCATTAAATATATATGTTGAATTAATTAAATTTTTCCTGTTTAAAGGAGATATAAATTTTGATTTAATAGGCAATATAAATTTAGCTTCCGGTGATGAGGGGATGATTAATTCGTCATTAGGAATAGCTATACGGATATACTTCGATAATGGAGTACAAGGATCATTTGCAAGAAACTTTCCTCTCCATACGCATATAGCAGCAGTCAATAACCTGTTAGAATCCCTCTGTACATAGTACTTTTCATCACATTTAAAGCGCATATGAATGAAATCTAAAACAATCGGATGTGTTGCCAGCCCTCCACCGTACATATGGTAACATTCACGATAATCGTCAATGCTAGCTTCTTCCCATCCAAACAGTGATAGTAATGTTTTCATCTAAATTTTTTATCCATTAAATAGTTCACAATATAAAACTTCATTCAGGAATTTTATCTTCCGGTAATGAGCTATATTTCATGACTTTATTACTAAAGTTCAGAACATCATCTTGATTTTCACATATTTCATTAGACAACATTTTACAATTCTCAGGTATTGTAGACTCTTTAATACCTGTCCACTCTGAAAATAGCGTTAAGAAATTCATTGAATTGCGTTGAGCGTTAAGAATATTACGTGACGTATCATCGTAAGATGTAATAAACATAGGGACCTGATAATTCTGCTTATATTTATCATTATGAGCAAGCCTCATCTTTTTACTATCTTTCTCAAAGAAAGAAACTCCGTGATCAGCAAAATACATCAAAGACCAACTCTTCTCATTTCTCTGTGCTTCATTAGTAATTATTGATAACAAGTCATCAGTATTTTTAATACTCTGTATATAGCAAGAAACCTGCTCTGACTTAAAAAACACCTTGTATTCATAATTTGTTCTGGTACAAGCGGGGGAGTGAGATCCCATTAAGTGAATAACAATTAGCTTCTTTTCTCTCTTATCCTCTAAGGCTTTTTTCACAATGGGTATTATATTTGTGTCAGGCATATTTCTGTTAAGACCAGAACTGGATTCACCTTTTTTGATAAATAATGGAGCATCAGCCCTTGCTCCCATACTGGCAACCGGAGTATCAAATATTCCCATAGAACCTTGATTTGATATCCAGTAGGTATAAAAGCCCGCTTTTTTTGCTAATGTAACAATATTGTTGCTTAAAATATTTTTACCATCGTTGACTATTGCTAGTGAATTTGCCAATGATATCTGGGTTGATGGACCTACTGAGATATAATTTGTAAAAATCGTCCCATTAGCAGTGCTCATAAAAGGTGTATTATGTATCGGAAATCCATACGCATTCATAAAATCTCTACGTACACTTTCTCCAATCACAACAATGTAGGTGCTATATTTGGGCTTTGCCGATACCGTTCCCCACGTATCTTTTTCACTTAGTATTTGTTGCATTTTTTTATATTCACTTTTCACCCTTATAAAGTTGATAGTGACATCTTTGACTGCTCTAATTTCAGGAAGTCCAGAATCAAGGATATTGAATTCCTTACCCTGTATAAAAGCTTTTAAAGGGTGGTGTATTACCGTAATTAATGTAAAAGAGAATAGAACAATATTAATATTTCTATGTAAATTAATGTTTACTTTCAGAGAGAACAAACAAAAAATCAGGATAAATGTACTAAAGAGATAATATTCAACTGGAATAGAAGAGATAAACTCACTGGCTTCTTGTTCGTTTGTATAGAATAACGAAAGAATTGAGTTGAAGTTTGGTGAGCCATATGTAAGCCCGATAGGGGCATAAACGAGAGTTGCTATACCGAGAACAATAAGCAGGGGCCTGTAAACCACAGTGACTTTGTTTAGCAAAAGAAAAATAAAGAATATAACGAATACATACGCTATTTTTAAGCGATAACCTAAAGCCATATGGGCTAAAAGGCAAAAGATGAAGAGTGTAACAACGGGTAATAGCTTGATTAGGTGGTTTTTTGTAAGTTTCATATTTATCTGTCAATAGGACATCGTGTAATAGTAAAACGTAGTTTAGCTCTCGAAAAAAAAGAAAAACGGAGATTCAATTTTTTCATCCATCCGAATTTTATAATAATACTATACTATGTATTTTGCGTTATGTGAATAAGATAAATTTTAGTTACGATTTAAACCTGAATCCTTTACTTGAAATATAAAAGAAACCACATAACGCAGAAGTATCATCATAACCCCCAGTATAGGAAAATATACATAACATGCCAAGCGTTAATAGATCATAGTAACAGGATAAAGTAAACAAAACAGTTATTAAATATATGTGCGGCTAAATTTTACCGTATTTATTTCTATTGAATATTTGGAAAACTGACTTATCAAGGATCGCTGTGAATTAATGAGCTATAACCGATCCTGTAATTTAAATTGTGCATTATGAAATACAGACTCTAAAATTTTCCGAATAAATTTCATACTATGAAAAATTGTTAATAGAAAAGTATAAAGCTTATTAACAGCCTAATATGACCTGTTTATGTAGGCTATTTGGATTGTTTTCATGACTATCTAAAAATTAAATTCTATCTTTTCTTTTAGTCAGTAATAAATTAGCTAACAACCAAATTATTTTATTTTTAGAACTAATTATTTTTAGCCTAAAAAAATTTATTTCTCTTCCGGATAAATTTAGCATCTTGTCTTTGATAAGAAAAAGAACTCATTTTCAATATAAAAATGCCAGGTACTCCTTCGGTTGTCCATCCAGAAAATATAAATTCATATGGTGTAACCTACAACCAATTGGCGGAATATTGAGTCTATAAAATTGAAAAGATCTATCCCGGCAGTTGAAAAATAGCAGCATAATAGGCAGGAATAATCTCGAAGACAAACTAAATAGAATTCTTTACGATTGTCATCTAGCTGCGTAAGCAGTTCTGATTGTTGTCATTCTGACAATTCAAGCTATTCAATATCAGGAACCAGTGAAATATTTACTCTATTTAGTATTACCCTATATTTTTTCTATGCCAATAGAGTAGTTTCGTCTTCGTCAGTGGCAATATTTAAATCGACAGCATATTGCAATGGAGCCATCTGCTTACATGCTGAAAAACAAGCTCCCGTTTTTTATTTTCAGCTTGTTACTGCAATTCTTATTTATTAGTGGAGGAATATTGCCAGCAAACTCAATGAAAACAGACTCATCGACTTTCACGGCATCGTTTGGAAATGAACTTACATTGATATAGTCTTGTTTCCATCCAACCGGATAAAATGCGTTAGCTGTTGCACCGTAATGATACATAACTAATACCCTATTGCGAATCAATAATAATTTATACTAATACCAGCACCAGCATAATTGTTAGTCAATTTGAATGGAGATGGATTCAGAACAGCAGAGTAACCATTAGCTATACCACTACCGGAGCCTAGTCTATTCACTGTCAACACTACGCTCACACATACATTAGAGAACCTAACTGGTAGCATGAACTGTGATAATTTCTAATGGTTCTAAAACTCAAGTTATTTCCTATTGATAAATCAATCCAGTATCGCCACATTTCCACCAACCATTTTGCTGTATTCTTATTACCTTTAACGTTAACACGGCTATCCATTTCTATTTTTGAATACGCACCCACATCACAGCATTCAAACTAACATCCCCGGCCAGCTCCTTCTCATTAATCTTCTGACTACTTGACTCGGCATTATTAGCCTTTTGAACCGTTTCCACTAAGCCAAGTTTTATCAATTACCCATCTTTCCATCCCATTTATAATCAACATGATAAGGAATATCTAGCAAACATTTAAGATTCTCAGGAGAAATGGAGATCAGCTCTGAGATGGAAGAAGATTGTAGAACCGTGGGAAGAGAGGCTATTGGGGTTACGAAGTGTGGGATTAATTACTCTAATTGGGCTTTTTTAGGTGTTGATAGCAGGGTGATCTAACAAACAAAATCCGATATACTACTTATAAATAAAACTCGTTTAACTTTTGAGGTAGAAAATGATACCTAAGAAAATTCATTATGTATGGGTTGGTAATCAACCAAAATCCGAGCTGATACTCAAATGTATTGAAAGCTGGAAGAAACACCTTCCTGATTATGAGATATTCGAATGGAATAATGAGAAATTTGAAAAAATAAAAAATAAATATTCAGAACAAGCTTATAAGAACAAGAAATGGGCATTTGTTTCTGACTATATCAGGCTTTATGCTCTTTATCATGAAGGCGGAGTCTATTTGGATTCTGATGTTGAAGTCACTAATAACATAGATCAATTTCTTCGTTTAGATTTTTTTAGTGGTTATGAAAATTATGAGGGACATTGTCACCCAATTACTGCTGTTATGGGTGCTCAAACAGGAAATCCCATCATTGCTGATTTATTAAGTTATTATGAGAATGCTGAATTTGAAACCTCAAGTGGTTTTGACTTAGAGACAAATACAGTTCGCATTAGTCGTTATTTCTCTGAAGAATTCGGACTTCAAGCACCTTATGATGGTTCTATCACAACCCAGCTAAATGATAGATCAATTATTTATCCATCCTATTACTTTTGTACTCCAGAACATGAACTAGAGAACTTTTCAATTCATTTGTTTAATGGCTCTTGGTGCCCCTCTCACTCTCGCAAAGATAAACTAGTTATCTTCAATAGATTTATTTTTTCTCGGTTCATTAGATTAAGGGATACAGGTGAACCTCAAGTTACATCAAGAGAAAAAATACTCTTTAAACTCCCTATATCCAAGAGCAAACAATATGTATTAATAATAAAAAAATAACATAACTTACAGGGAACTATATCCCTGTGAGCTAACCAAAATAATAGATCGTCTTAACACATAAATTCTACGAATATTAAAACCTTCGCCATCTACTGCAACAACAGTAGTTCACGAAAACGGTTGGTGATAACAATGAGTTAGCAATACATTGTTTTAGATAAATTCATATTTATTTCCTATGCCAGAAAATCATAGTTATATTTTTATATCATGTTAATTCTCTTTTGTCTTAAGTATTTAGGCTTTATAAATTATCTAAATATATTTATTCACATTATGAAAAATATATAGTATAGTACTCATGAATAGCTTGAATATTAATTCCTTTTTTAGGATATAGGGTACCTTTTGCCATTACATTAATATGTTATTGATATAAAGGTATGAAACTCATGCAAATCCATACTAAGCAGACTATGACCTGTTGTTGTGCTCTTTGCTTTTCTATTGTTAAACAAGGCTGCTATGGTAGTAACTCCCGTTTATGCCTCTATTAGGCTGATGTCTGGTTTGCGAACTCTAATTATAGTATGGTCTTTATTTTATAACGATTGATATTTAATTATTCTACGAAAATAATTAAAGGAAATTACCTCAATGACTAAAACTAACGATGCTTATGATTGTGCTTTAAAGAAGTTATCAATAGTAGTAGCTGCACATAATCTAGAAGGATTGGTTCTCAAATGCGTCAACACTATAAGGCATGCCTTATCTGACTGTGATCCTAACGAATATGAAGTTCTGCTTATAGATGATAGTTCTTCTGATTCAACTCCATTAATCCTAAAAAAATTCTCTGAGGAAAATGAGTCCTTTGTTTATATAAGAAAGGAATTTGGAAATTTAGGTAAAGTAAAAAAATATGCAGTAGAGATAAGTAGTGGAGAGTATATAACTTTTGTTGATGGTGATGATTTCTTATCTGATTTTTCTATGAAAGAAATTTTAGACTTCTTAAAATATAGAAAACCAGATATATTTATCAGTAAGTTAAATGAAGTAAGAAAAGATGCGGATATAATAGAAAGGTCGGGGTTATCGTCTCCCATAAAACTTCACAGAAACACGGCAATAAAAGAATTTTTAATTCATAAGAAATTTCAAGCTCATTCAGCAGGGAAATTTTTTAGGAAGGAATTATTTTGTGGAAATAATTTTTCTGACATCTCTTGTTATGAAGATGCGCTATCCTTCCCTTCGTTTTTAGTCAAGTGTAATAGTATCTATTTCACTAATATGAAATACTATAATTATATAAAAAGAGAAAGTAGCCTTTCTAATTCCATTAATGAATCTAAAGTAAATATAATGGCAAAGGTTATCTTAATAACAGATGAAACTTTTGGCAGAAAATTCAGAAACCTTACAGCTTGTCATGCTATAGAGCTTATCTATAAATATGGAGATAAATTATCAAAAGAATATTTTGATTCTATCTATCAGATAGTAAAAGACCTTTCAATATTAGGCTTTATGCTAGATCATAATGTTAGGTTTAGTTTTAAAAGAAAATTTCTGAAAATAAGAAAGAAATAAAATATTAAAGGGTGGAAAAATCCACTCTTTCTTTTATTAAGAGATGATCTTGATATTAAAAACACAAGAAAATATTATCATTAGTAATGTTGGGACTCATAGCTATAAAACCACTGTTATTTGGTGAAAAAATTTTATGACGCATTTATTAATAGCCCGATTGGCAAATGCTAATGGTTCAGATATATTATCAATAGCAGGAAAATAAAGTATTTTACTTTTGGTGTAGTTACAGGATACATTTTAATGTATTTGATTAAAGGGTTTTAATTAATATCTATTTGATTTATGAGTATTAATGAGTGATTTAATAGTCTAAATATAATGGTTTGCAGGGGCTTAATGCAATCAAAGAACTTTATATCTTTTTCCCGAAAAATTTACAGGTTTTTCTCCGGGTTTTTAACCAGTCGGTCATACTTTACTTTAGTAAATTTCAGTAAACTATCGGCTTCCTTAGTTGCATGATCATGATAGATAATTCTAAAACTAAAAGTGTAATACATCGCATAATGCGAGTTAAAGAAAACTATGTAAACTCGTTAATTTATCATCTAAAGCTTGTTCATAGTTTTTTCAAAATGAATGTATTTTTCTCTAAATAAGTCGTTATTTTGGTTGCTTTATGACCAACAAAGAAGGTGCGGCACCTATCATTCGGGTTTTGCGTTCATACGGCAGTGTAAAGGATTCACAAACATAGTATCAATTGAATGCTTTTTAAACTATGGCGCATCCATGCACCATAGTGTTACCTAAGTTCATGTCTTGCTGCTTCAGCTAAAAAGTGACTTCTATCTCGATATTGTGTCGGACTTTCTTTGACGCGATTATCAATACGCTGAATGAGTGTATCGGGTAATGAGATATTAATACGCTGTTGTTTTCCGGAAAATTCAGATAAATCAACATCAATAACAAACCAACTATCAATGTATTGATATTCTGCGTTTTTTGCATAAACCAGATAGCCAGCATCCTGAATATGTTCAACTGTTCTATTATTCGCAACCATATCTTCTACTGTTAACAAGATAGCCTCACGCGCCATTATCGCAATGTCTTCTTTATTATCCGCGGCAGAAAAACAGCCATAATCTTCGGCACACAGCGCAGGAATGACTAAACCATACGCTGTATTTTCATTTTTCGATAACTCAACACCTACTGAAAAAAACATGATGACCTCCAAAGTCGGCGGGGATTAAACTCTCACCATTTTCTTTATAGATTTGACAATACTGATAGGCAGATCTTTTTTGGGATGCGGAACCGAGTATGTCTTTCCGGTTATTGGTAACTCCTTCTAAGTTCGCGTCCAACAGCAATCAGCTCTTTTATCAGGTTGGTTGATTTCATATCCTCCCAACCTGACATAAGCATATGCACGCATACACACAAAGTAAATTTATTTATCTCAAATGAACTTGCGTTAAAACGCAAAGTGATGCTAATTTTCTGTATATTTTCCACTCAATTATTGTTCGTAATTTCATCATAGTTAATATATTTCTTTCTCAATCATTATTTTGGTTATTTATTGGTACTCAGATCTGCCCAATTTTTACCATATTGAGTCCCATTGAATGCCTTTAAAAGCTGCTTTGACAAAGATTGCCGTCAGTTAATGAACTACAGAAAGCCTTGGTTTAAC
>NZ_JAXBVE010000064.1:0-11872 GCF_035181445.1 Photorhabdus africana | reverse complement strand
AAGCCTATTTATCCCAGAATGCATTCAAAACACCGCAAAGAAAGTCGTCTAAAAACAAAACATTGGATGCGTGTTTTGAACGACTTAATTCTTAAGATCCTGTATATGAAGTGACCATAGTATAAACTGTTTCTTAGCGAAACTTCTAAAAGTTGTAATACAGGAAAGAAAGTGGCGCAGAGCCTTTTATTCCATATATAGAGTCCTAAACATTCAGCTTCATTTTCTGTGTTAAAGCCTCTTTTGTAAGTTGATATACGTCTTTCTGATATTGACATTAGAACACTTTTGACGGTCATTGTAATTCATATCCTTTTCTCACATGATTTAAAATAATATAATAATGATTGTGATATTTCACCTATACTTTTCATTTTCCTCTTTTCCATTCTTTGTGATTTATAACCGGGCTGCTGTTTTTGCCGCAGGATGCTTGACGCTATCTGTTTGTTGCTGTAGCATTCTCTCTGCTGGTTGCGGCTATTGCCGCCAGTAACGTGCTAGGGTCACAGATGATGGAAATCATGCTGCTGATGCCGAAAAATATTTGGGATAAACCCTTGTTGAGAAATCAACAAGGGTTTTCTCGTTCTTCTTAATTAAAGGGAAAAAATTAGTATACGGAAATCCTATATGTTGGCATTTGTTAGTACTATAATAGTACATCTTTTGTCTTGACAGAAGGTACATTCATAGGAAAGCTTTAAGTCATGTGGTTTCTCAGCATTGTGAACATCAAAAAAACACAGATTTTTGGTTCTTATAGCTTGTAGTACTGAGTGATGATAGGGGAAGGTTATGCAATCAAAACGCCGAATTTCTGAACTTAAGCAAATGTCCGTAAAAGAGCGCAAAATTGAAGGCATGCGTCGAGCTAAGGCTGCTTTTGATCTGGCTGAACGTACAGGTACGTTAACAAAGCGTCCTGTTATCGTTGAGTGCTGCTTTTTTCGTTAGCTTGCTAGGTTGGTAATTATTCTTTGGGTGTTCTATCCAATTGTTTTAATACTCGCACACTCATTTCTCCGTGCTGCTTCTTAAATGTACTGCATTCTTAATTGGCTATTTAGCCTGATTAAGCGAGAATTGAAAGGTATCGTCATTCTATACCTTGTGCTTAGCTCTACACTATTATGATCACTAATTGACGGTGTTTAATTTTTTTCTTGACTTATCAGGGTAGTAATGTAACGCAAAATTTCTTTATCTGTTGATTCATTCCCATCAAGAGCTACTTTGATTGCTTGTTTCAAATTTGATCTAATTTTAAGCTTATCAATAAGTTCTTCGATATCTTGCTTTTCATGGATCATGGTTAATATCCCTTCAATACCTTTTCGATGCATTAAATTAATTAATGTTTTTGCTTCTTTGACATCAAGAGAATCTAAAATGAGGGACCATGCTGTTTTTAGTTCATCATATCCATAGCCTGTGTCGTCTCTTTGGGAATCATCAGTAGGTTTTTCATTCGGAGTCCCAGAAGCTAGCCATTCCAAAGAAACACCTTCTATTCTAGCGATTTTCTGAGCTACATATAGAGATGGTAGTGTCTTTTTATCAAAGTAGTTATTTAACGTCGAATAAGGTATTTGCCATTCTGTTGAAGCAGCTCGAAGACTCCTTCCTTTAAGAAGCTGTTTTAACCTGTTTTTAAAGGTTTCTTTTCCTTCTTCAAGGAAAGTAGCTTCGTTAGTCTTATTGTTCATATTTTCCTTTTTACGAATGAATTTCTATTTAAAGATCAATAATATCTATAAATAGAAAATAATGGTTGAAATTTTCTATTTATAGAACGATAATCTACAGCAGTGAATGATCCTCCAAGGATTATCTGCACTGATATCTTTTTAGAGTAATTGAAATATAGATTGAAGTAAAACATACCATTAGCAGAGCTTAAAGCAGCGAAGTTACTTTTTGTTTTACAATGTTATTAAATAGTTATACCTGCTTGGAGAATTCTTGTGGAGAAAAAAGATTGGCACCCGGCCGATATTATTGCTGCATTAAGGAAGAAAGGAACGTCATTGGCTGCCGTTTCTCGGGAAGCTGGACTGGCATCGTCAACATTATCCAATGCCTTACAGCGTCCTTGGCACAAAGGTGAGACAATCATTGCGAATGCATTGGGACAGAAGCCTGATGAAATCTGGCCTTCCCGTTATCAGAAAAGAAGGAAGGGATATTGATCTCGAAGAGAAAAAATATGGTGGCTGCTATAGGAGCCATAAAAGCAACGCTCTGAAAGTGAAGCAACACAATCAGAGCGTCTGACCACAACATTATCGGAACTAATGCTATGGCTAATAGGAATAGTAACATATCCTCATACTCAAAGCGTTATACATTTAACGCGCAATCTAATGTAGAAACCGAAGCACATACCTTGTTTACAGACTTTTCTTTGGTTTTAATTTTTTCTAAATCAATTGAGAAGCAATATTATGCACAGTAGCATCCCAGACATTCTCGACGACAGTAATATACCTGATCTGGATATCTTATGGTCTGCCATGTCGGATGCAATTGCATCACTGGATTTTTCATGTATTAGCGATACTGTACTGTGTCAGTTAATTGAATCATCCAAAGAAAATACTATGGGCATGTGTCATGGTGTAACTTTTCTTGGTGACTCAATGTTGTCGTTTGCCAGTAATAACATCCATGAATTTACGCCAGAGAGTTTGTGTCAGCTCGGGCATAGCCTAGAGGCGTTGAGTTCTTTATTACCGATGTTGTTTACTTTGCATGAAAAAGCGAGTGGTGAATGTCACCGTAGGGCTTTGAAAAACGAAATAAAATAGTTTTTTCAAATGAAACCGGAAAATTTTTGGATGGTTTTCCGGTTTAAAGGCATAAATTATCGCCGACAGGGTATTCGATATTGTCGATACTCATCGGGTCGATTTTTCCCCTTCCCAGGGCCTGAGGTGGTACCGGGATGTCGTCACCGTGCACTTTTCCCGGCATACCGACGCAGTGTCTTATACAGCGGCTCCAGCAGTTTGCTGACTGCCCCTGATCAGCAACTTAGCGTGATGCGGCTGGGGCTTTTGTTCAGACATTTTTTCGTTAACATTGCTGAGTAAGCCCCGGAGACAAGTGAGGCTGAGTTGTTGCGGCCTGGTAGGATGAAATAAAGGAGCCAGACAGGCATATGTTGGCTGGGTATGGCATATTGGATACCTTTCCGTATTTTGAGGAAAAGAAAACAATGCGTCGTCATACCGTAACAGATATTACGGTTGCAGTACTAAGTTTCCACATAGCTTAAGTATAATTCTCATTAACTCCGATTAATTTCTTTAAATTTCTGGATAGTGTGTTTGATGGCTTGTTCTGTTGGCAAACGCTCCATTGAACTCGCTCCATAGAACCCATGACAATTGGGACAATGAGCCAAAATATAAGCGACATCTTCCGGTTCCGAAATTGGGCCACCGTGACACAAAGTAATAATGTCATTTCGGATAGTTTTAGCTGCCGAAGCACAAGCATTAATGATTGGTATACAAGATCAAAGACGAATGTAAACCTATTGTAATATTTTACAACATGCAAGTTATTTTTTATCATTAGTGATATTTTTTATTGTGAATGCTATATGGTTAAAACTTTAAGGGGGTTAAATGATCCTGTTTGATGAAGAAAATTTGTCACCAGTCCGGCGTCGTACCCTGGAACGTATCACTCATTCAGCTCTGAAGTTATATCGTGAAAAAAAATTTCCGTCTCCTGAAGAGATTGCTAATGAAGCTGAATATGCGAAGGTCACGTTGCGCAGCTACTTTTCAACCCACAGTGATTTTGTCGAATATGTTGTAAAACAAGTCATTGGATCATTCGTTATCCCCCCTATGGGCGATGATGCAGAGGACAATATTGAGAAATTATTAAGATGGGGTTATGAAGAAATAGAAGCCAATGAGGCACTGATGAGGGATGCTTTACGCATTTCTCAGTTACGCTGGCAGGAATCTTTATCCGGTGAAGATAACCACAAACGACCTGTTTTGAAGAAAAAAAGTAACCGTAAAGAGACACTTTCTACGGCGTTAGCGCCTTTAAAAGGTCAGCTTAAAGATGACACAATACATAAGATTATTATGTTGATTTCAGTTTTATATGGTACAGAGGCTATGACTATTCTGAAAGATACTTTTGGTTTAGAAAATGATGAAATCATCAACTTAACGAGTTGGGCTGCAAAGTTGATTGTTCGGCAGGTCATTAATGAGGAGCTAAAATAATCCGAAGGCCATTTTTTAACACAAGGGTAAAGAAACTGGGCACGAGGCCCGGTAAAAGTTTCTTTTGGTGTATGGGCCTGTACATTTTGTGAGTGGTGTATTAGTTCAGATTAGATCTGATACTTCGATTTGAAAAGAAGAGAGTTACCCGCTTTGGTTAAAGGCGCTGAATCTTAAATCAAAGCGGGTCTTCTCAATCGGTCGCGGTAGGAATAGCCGTTACCAGCAACCCCTACCGTGACCGATTTTTTAGCCTGATAAGCCACTTTTCCCAGACGTAATGAACTGCACCCTTTAAATGTCGGATGATTACCTAACATTTGGGGTACAGTTCAGATTAACCGGGATTGATGCTATTTACTAAGTAGATAATTGTAACATTCTGGAAATTGGTAATTCTCCGGGATGCCAGGCCAATCGGAAGCCTTTAGCAAAGAGTCGGCATCTTCTTTAAAAGAATCAAAAAAACTTGACAGTCCCATTGCATATACTCTGACATAAACTAACGCCGCCTGCATTGCGATTTTGTCGTCATTTAACTTAGCTTGCCTTAGTAACTCCTTTGCATTTTTTAGTAACTCGAAATTTCGTTCAAATAAAGCATCTTGTTTATCCTCATAGTCAATCAATAGATCTTCTTGATCTATTGGACATTCTGATATCTCTTTTGAAAGATAAAGATAAATATTTTTTAATTCATCGAAATAATTTTCACTAATCATTTTAGTAATTTCCGCCTTTCAGCTTCTGCAATCCTCGTTTTGTCCAGATTAATGGAGCCATCCATATTTAACACAACTCTGAAGTTTCCTTTGTTATCAAAAACTTCAAGATGATTTTTATGTTTATTATCCAGATAGAACTGGTCACCTTTACGGATATTATCATTAATGTTCTTTGATGCTTTATAAACCGTTTGCCCTTGATATATTTTACTGGTTTTTTGTGAGCCTGCTTTCGCTTCGCTCCCAAACCCCGGCTGCCTGAAGAACTCGCCCATATTACCAACTGCTCCCTGATTCGGTTGATATGGTTGTTTGCCTTTTCCGACATCCCCGCGGCCTTTTGCTCCAGATTTACTGATCTCTCCAGCTACTCCCGCAGACGCCGCAATTCCCGTCTGCCCCATAATCTTCATGATTTCCTGGGTCGTTTCTTCTGAACCGCCAGTGACTTGGGCACGATGGAGCACTAAATTCCGTGATGCGTCAATATTCGACATAGCACCCCGTAAATCAGCCCATTCCCGTACTTCCGCTGGTGTGAGGGAATCCAGCCCCTGCATTCTGGCTTTTTCCTGAATTTCGCCTATTCGCGCACTATAGTCACCTTGTAATGCCCGCAACTCTTTGGCAACAGCAACGCACTGGTCAGCTCCTGAACAAGTTGTTATCCGCTCTTGAACCTTGTCATATTCCTGTCGGTATTTATCCCTAACGGCAGAACGGCAACTGGTATCACCCTGACAATTAACTAGTTCCTCACTCCTTGAACGATTCTGGTCAACGCTTAGATGATTATTGTCTACAACAACGCATTCCATTGCGAAATTGATTACCGAACACCAATTTTCCCTGCGCACTCAGTCAGTTACAACCCATTTTTTCCAATGTGCGTTCACCGCCGGACCCAAAACCCCCTGACGCGCTTTTCGCCCCTGAACGCCGGTTTTTCCCGCCGTGCCATTGTCAGTGTAGCGCCTTTTTCGGCAACGGGCGAACGTCGCCCAACTCGCTTGGGCGGCGGACGCCCGTTCTGCGGGCGCGGGCGGCACAGAGCCCGCAAGCGGCGCCCCTGCGACGCTCTGAGGCACAGTGGCTTCGGTTTGCGTATGACCTTGCATGACCACGCGGTTTTGTTTTGTTCAGGGAAGCCCCCGGGGGCTGCACGGGGCGGAGATGGCGAGCACGGGAATGAGCAAGGAGCCGGCGACTGCGAACCGGGCGCAGCCAGTGCAGCGGGGTTGGGGCGGGGGGAAGTCAATGAGCGGAGGCCGCAGGCCGACCTGCCTTCAGGGTTGTTGGCCGGACGTTGGCACGGCAGCTAAAGAAGAACACGGGTTTTTGCCGAGGACTGGCTCAGCGGCTGGCAGCAGAAGGCGTCAGCCTTGTGCGCCACTCCCCGCAATGCCGACCCGCGGGGGCGCAAGACATAATGCCAATTATACGCATTAAGCGTAAACGTCCGGTGAACTCACCTTGCTCCTCTCATTCGGTTCATGCACGCTAGGTTTTTGTCTTAACCTTGTGAGGAATCATGAGCCGTAGTCGATATACCCCGGAGCAAAAACAACACCATGTGACCCAATGGCGCCACAGTGACCTGACCCGAAAACAGTATTGCCAGCAGCATCAGCTGAGTTTTTCCGCTTTCCGTGACTGGATTACTGACAGTAACAAAATGCGCCAACCTCTCAGCCAGACACTGCCCGCCCTCTTGCCGGTTTCACTCCAGCCTGACGACGCGCGCACCGTTACCCTGCATACCCCAGACGGCTATGCCATCGCCTGTCCATTGACGCTGTTGCCTGACGTGATGCGGGTACTGGCCCGATGCTGAAACCGCAACAGCTCTTTCTGGTGCGAGAGCCCGTCGACATGCGCCGGGGCATTGATGCCCTGACCCAGCACCTGGAGGGACTGAATTTGCGCTGGCAGGACGAAGCCGCTTTTATTTTCTGCAACAAGGCCCGCTCCCGTCTCAAGGTGTTGCGCTGGGACCGACACGGCGTCTGGCTGTGTACCCGCCGTCTGCACCGGGCCCATTTTGTCTGGCCGAAGCAGGGTGAGCGCAGCTGGGTGATGACGCCCGCCCAGTTTGACTGGCTCATCCGCGGCATTCACTGGCAACAAGTCGAGGGAGATGACCTGTCCGGCTGGCGAAGCTAATTCCGCTACCCCGGTCACACTTTTACCGGATAACGACGGGGAATTATCCGGTACACTGTCGGCATGACGCTCAATGACTTAATCGCGCTGGATGACCCCGGCCTGTTCCGCCTGCGGGCACTGGCGCTGCTTCAGCAACAAGGTGATTATATTCGCCAGCTGGAAGACGCCCTGAAACAGGCGCAACGCTGGCGTTTTGGCGCGCACAGCGAAACCCTGCCTGCCGGTCCCAAACGCAGTCAGTTTGAGGAAGATGCCGATACCGATATCGCGGTGCTGGAAACCCAGTTGTCACGCCTGCATATCAAGGAAAACGCGCCCGCGTCTCATCCTAAACGTCAGCCTTTGCCGGCGACTTTACCCCGTGAAGATATCCGGCTGGCGCCGGAGACGGAGAGTTGCCCGGATTGCGGTCATGCTCTGCGCTTTTTACGTGATGAAATCAGTGAGCGGCTGGAATATCGCCCCGCGACGTTTGTTGTCCGGCGTTATGTCTGTCCGCAGTACAGCTGCGCGCGCTGTCAGTGTGTGCATGCTAAAGCCCAACCCGCCCACCTGATTGAAAAGGGCCTTCCAGAGCCGGGGTTGCTGGCTCAGGTGGTGGTCGCCAAATATCGTGACCACCTGCCGCTTTACCGTCAGCAGCAAATCTATGCCCGCAGCGGCGTAACCCTGGCCCGCAGCACCCTGTCGGACTGGGTGGGGCAGGTGGCTGTGGCGTTGCAACCGTTGGCCGATGCCCTGAAGCAGACACTGCTGACGTCCCCGGTGCTGCATGCCGATGAGACCCCGTTGCCGATACTGTCCCCGGGAAAAGGCCAGACCCGGCGGGCTTATCTGTGGACGTCTGTCACCGGCCCCGATACCTCGCCGGCAGTGGTGTACTATGAGCTGCATCCCGGCCGCAGCGGCCGTTATGCCCAGAGCCTGCTGAAAGACTGGTCGGGCGGCACGCTGGTGACGGATGATTATGCCGGTTACAACGCGCTGCATGCCCGGGCGGATATCACCGAAGCGGGTTGCTGGGCTCACGCCCGCCGCAAATTCTTTGACCAATACAAAGCGAGCCAAAGTCCGGTGGCGAAGCAGGCGCTGGATGGCATCCGTGACCTGTACAAGCTGGAGCGAAAAATCAAACACCGGCCGCCGGATAAACGGCGTCAGTGGCGGCAGCGTTATGCCCGGCCGTGGCTGAATGAGTTCCGGTCCTGGTTGCAAACGATACAGACCCAAACGGCCCCCAACTCTGGGTTACGCAAAGCGATAGATTACACGCTGAAGCGCTGGTCGGCGCTGGTGTGTTATCTGGATGACGGGCGGGTGCCGATAGACAACAACCGGGCGGAGAATGCGGTCCGGGGTGTGGCGCTCGGCCGAAAGAACGGGCTTTTTGCGGGTTCACTGGCCGCGGGGCAACGGGCGGCCATGATAATGAGCCTGCTGGAAACGGCCAAAGCCAACGGACATGAGCCCTGGGTCTGGTTACGTGATGTCCTCAGCCGGCTGCCTGTCTGGCCGAACAATCGGTTGAATGAGCTGTTGCCCTGGCCTGAGAATCGCTTTGCTTAAACTCGCTTTTTTTGTCAAGGTGAGATGATCGGAGTATTACGCTCGGTGTCAGTGCGGATATGCTGGTTTTTGATGAACAGGAGCGCGGGCCTAGTGAGCGGCTGCGCTATCAATTTGAGGCAATTTCTCGTATGCCGCAGTATGAGCAGGAGGTTATTAAGGAGTTGCTGGATGCAATGATCATCAAAACTCAGATTGCCGGCACAATGGCCTGTATTTCAACAACAGCGAAGGAAGAGAGTTAACACAGCACGGCGCTGAAGTGCGGGAACACTCCAGCGCCGCTAACCATCACCAACTATCAGAGGTAGTTCATCATGGCTAAATGCGATTCTAAAGCAAAAACCATTACAACTAAAGTGCAGGCTGTAAAGCCACGGCATTACACCGTGGGCTACCGGCCTAACCGGGGCAAGCCCAATCCGTACCCGCAGCTCACCATTAAGGGACGTTGGTTGGCTGCGTTGGGCTTTACCACAGGGAAGCCGATCACTATTACCAGCGAAGCCGGACAGTTAATCATTCAACTGGCTGAGAATGACTGACGGCTAAAGGAAGAGTCCAGTTTTTTAGCTGGACCCTTTGGATAACAACAGGTTAAGGTTGATAATCCTCATATTCCCAGGCAAAGACACGAGATAGCTTTTGCGCTATCTCCATCCAATCTTGCCCCTCGCACTGATCGATATAGTTTGTAATGGTCTTTTTAATTTCATCCAAATTATACTCACGTACCAGAAGCGTATGACGTATCAATTCCGGCTGCCAATGATGATTACACAGCCATTCAGGTGTACAGATAAAAAGATCAAAATATTCACTCCCACTTTCCAACTCTGGCCCGATTAATAGGGATAAGGTTATATTAATAGTTCCGTCATCTTCACCGGAGTACATAACTGGATCTTTATGCATACAATCTATGCCTTTTAGTACTGCTTTCACTAATGCATCCTCTTTTAATCCAGAATATTTAAATGACCGTTTCCAGTCTTATTTATTTTTCCTTTAGAATCAATAGAATAAGTTTCAAAGTTGGCTTGCACACCAGTAGTGGCATGGGCACTATTAGGTTTCTCTGATGGCGGCCTATAACCTCTCGTACCATCCGCACTAACCCAGCCATTCCCGGTAGTCTTCTTGGCTCCATCTCCTACCCAGATTTTGCCTAATCTATCCGCTTCTGTTCGAGTTCCAGTGCCAATGCCATAATTGAGCTTACCATTATCACCTTTAACTACAGCCGCCAACCTTGGATCTTGCGAAGCAATATGACTGAGGTTTCGTTGCACCAAGTCTTCTTTTAACTTCGGATAAGTTGCCGCATTTTCCGCACCACTTGTGTTTTTCCCTGCTAACTCAGGCTGAGCATCTTTGCCGGCATTATTTTGCGATGATTTTGGTGACGACTTCGGCCCTTTGGCTCCCTCCATCACAATAGGCAGCGTCATCGCCATTGCAGCGGCAGTCTCCTGACTCATGCCCATCGCCTCAAAGCGTTTTGTCCAGCCGAGTTCGCCTACCTTGCCTGTGGCCGCCTGACCTAACGTATTCACCGCCGACAGGTAATTTTTGAACTCAACCGGCAATGTGCCATCCCGGTCCATATTTTTGAGGGTACGTTCAAACACCGGCCACTGATCAACCAGATAACCATACTTCTGCGCACACTGGGTCGGGTTGCTGTTGCAGAAGTCCATCATTTCCTGCTGATTACGGATATTAGTCTCTACCATCTCCTTGATCACCTGCTTACAGCTTTCGCCTTCACAGATGCGGGCTTGGTGCGCAAAACTGTCCAGCTCATTCACGCTCAGATAGTTATTCTCAATTATCTGAATCAGACTTTATTATAAGTAATTTCATCCGTGGTTATTAAGACTGCTTGAATACTTGAATCAAGATTATCTTCATTTAACCATGAAGCGCCTTCTCTTCTTAAATGAAATTTGATTGTCGGCAATAGCGTTTCATCATCCAGAGATATAATAAAATTCAAATTATCAGCATGGTCTTTATTCCATTTATTAATTACGGAATTACTAAAAACAATTGAATATTCAAAGTGTTTTTCATTTACATAATCCTCCATATGAATAGAATTTACAAAACACTCAAAAGCAATTTCATCCTCAAAATTACTAGGTGAATTAGATTGACAATATGAAAGTAATTTTTTGGACAAAAAACACCCATCCATTTCAACAAAACCCTGAGTAACTATCTCATTGAGCTCCGATGAAAGGCTTATTTCCTCTATATCATCCCAATGTACCATTCCAAGTTGAACACTCATTAATTTATTGATTAACATATCATTTTTCCCCTAAATACTTTTTCATGCCTTTTTCAATAGAATTTTTAAAAGCAGGATCATTCAACTTGTCATTTACGCTTTTAGGTGCTCCAGGGAAAGTTTGTGTAATAGGGTCATAATAATATTTATTATTATTGCTATCTTGATAGTGTATCTGACCTGCTCTTTTTCCTGGTGCAGGGTTTTCAACATCTATTCTCTCTTTTCCTTTTCCCATCCATAAGGTTTTACTTGGAACAGTTGGACCATTAATTCCAAGCATCGCCCCATCTTTATTTAAGGTGTAATCAGGCTTAGGTTTTATATTTCCTTTAGTTGCCTTACTCACCCCACCCAGCGCACTTAACGCCACACCTGCAATAATATCTGCCTGAACCTGATCAAGACCATATTTCGCCATGATCTGCTCAGACACTTTATTACTGGCAATCACACCATCGGCATCCATCTGGTGCGCCCAAGTCGCTGTCAGGTCATAAACCATTTTGATCGGGGTATCTTCACCCATCGCCCGATCAATAGCCTGTTTCACTGCCATGCTATCGGCCAGTACACCACCGTATTTCTGCTGGCAAATCGCCGGACTGCTTGCACAGTCGCTGATAAGCTGTTGCTGTTGGGCTGTACTTAACTCTTCATACTTTTTAATTACCCTGCCGCAGTCACCACCATTAACCTGACAGGATTTCATTTCAGCGGACCAGTCATCTATCTGCTTACTGCTCAGATAGTTATTCTCCACAACAACGCATTCCATTGCGACGTTGATGACCGAACGCCGATTTTCCTAATGCCCTCAGCCAGTTACCACCCGTTTTTTCCAATGTGCGTTCACCGCCGGA
>NZ_JAXBVE010000063.1:0-14922 GCF_035181445.1 Photorhabdus africana | reverse complement strand
AGATATCCATCTGACCATCAGTCCAGGGCTGACCCGAATTGAAATGCGTATTCACGGTGAGCTGGAAGTCGTCAATGAACTGTCGGAAGGGGAGGGAATGGCACTGGCATCCACGATCATCCTGTCGATGTGTGATGTCACTGAAACGCAATTTTTTCCCGGCCGTCAGCAGGACGGGAGGATTAAAGCGGATTTTCTGCGTCGGGTACATTTGTATGGCGCCCGGTACAGCCATACGCCAACCGCAGATGGGTTGTATGTTGTGATGCGTGTGATTGCTGATGATGGTGACAAAGTGCCTACACTGACACAATTAGGGTTTTTGCCTCAGCAAATCAAACTGATTTCTCGTATCTTGCGACTGCCGGAGGGCCTGATTGTGTTATCGGGGCCAACCGGTTCTGGGAAGTCCACGACATTACGCACTTTTTGTCGCCAGTATCTTGACAGGACAGGAGGTAAAAAGCGGTTATTGACCGTTGAAGATCCACCAGAAGGGCGGATTGCTGGTGCTATTCAAACGCCCATCGTATGTGACAAAAGTGATGAAGAGGCGGTCAGGCTTGCCTGGCACCGAGCGCTCACCTCTGCATTGCGTCTTGATCCTGATGCTGTTATGCCAGGCGAAATGCGTGACCTGACCTCTATGTTAACGGCCATTTATGCTGCGCAAACGGGACATAGTGTCATGACGACGCTGCATACCCATAGCGCAGTCGGTATTCCTGAGCGCATGATAACCATGGGGGTGAATGCAGGGCTGATTGCAGATGCACAACTGTTGATTGCGTTGATTAGTCAGCGTTTGGTACAGACATTATGTCCGCACTGTCGAGTACCTTGGGCACAGAAACAGGCTGTACTGGATGAGGAACAACGGGCTTATCTGATGCGTTATTGCCATGCTTCCGGTGTGTGTGGTGTGGAGAATTTATATTTTCGTCATCCTGAAGGATGTGAACATTGTTGCCAGACTATTGCCCTGAGCGGACGGGTTGTTAGCCGGGGAGTGACCGGTCGTAGCGTGGTGGCAGAAGTCATTAGACCCGATGCGCGATTTTTTACCTTGTTGATGACTGAAGGCAAAGAGGCCGCGAGACAACACTGGGTAGCGAACTTAGGCGGGATTACTCGTCGCCAGCATCTACTGCATAAGCTGAATGCCGGGCTGATTGATCCATTGGAAGCCGACTTAGTTTGTCCGCTGGATGAAGATGATTATTTGCTGATGGAGCAGTGTGATGCGTGAAATGTCATGGAGCAGGCGTCTGCGCTATGTGTTAGTTCGCCACACTTTCTTACCCAGTTATCGCATCATTTTCTATGAGGCGTTGCGTTTTCTACTGGAAAACAAGATACCGTTATTGAAAGCGTTGCGGCAGATACGTGATGTGTATACCCATTTCGATACCCATTGGCATCCATTTGCTGAACTCATTGACGATTGCATCTCGGCGCTCACTGATAACAGTCAAACTAATACCTTGGAACATGTGCTGGCTGCTTGGGGACCGGTAGAAGAGGCGGCGTTAATTAGTGCCGGTATGCGCAGCGGTCATTTGCCTGAAGCGCTGAGTCAGGCCATGACACTGATAGGTTGCCGTCAGCGTATTCTGATAGTGTCGCTCAGAATGATGATTTATCCCTTGCTGTTGGTGCTACTGATGGCGGGATTATTGGTGATCACCGCAACAGAATTGGTACCAACGCTAAGAAATATTGCCGATCCGGAAAACTGGCAGGGGGTGCTGGCATGGCTGAACGGGATGGCGACATTCTTTGAGCATGCTTTTCTGTGGTGTGGTGTCTTACTGCTCTCTTTTATTGTGGGCGTGGCGTATTCGCTCCCGCGGTGGGTCAACCGTCTGCGCCGCATAGCAGATCATCTTATCCCCTGGTCGATCTATAGCGATATTCAGGGCGCCATTTTTTTACTGAACATGGCTTCCCTTTTGCGTGCCCAGGTTCAGACGCTGGATGCATTAATTATCCTGCAACGCTTTGCATCTCCCTGGTTACAGATTCGTCTGGAGTCTATTGCTGATTGTGTCCGCGAAGGGGATGGTACTCCTGACATGATTGGACGCTATGGTGAGCGGTGGCTGGACCAAACCATCGTTCGGGTGAACAGGCGAGCCAATTTGGTTATGTTGTGTTCACTGTTGCTGGTTGTCGGGGCATTTATGTTGATCCTGCTGGCCGTCATGGAAATACAGAACATGGCTAACATCATGTCGTAATCCCCTTAAATTAAACTTCCTTTTAACGATTTTCTCCATAAAGAACCCTTCATATAAGGAATAAATCAATGCAATACATGATGATACAGAAACAAGACAGAATGGTCCGCGCTCCTGAACGGGGTTGGGCTATTTTGGAAAATGGGGCGGTGGCTCTGGTTGTGATTGCCGTGATTACTGTGGTTTTGGGGGGGATTTATATGTTGTATGACCGTAAGGATGCGGTTGTGGAAACAACGAATCTGCAAACTATCATCTCCAGTACTCAGGGGTTAATGAAGGGCAGCGGCGGGTATGAATTTAGTCATGCAGACAAGATGACCGGTGTCTTGATTCAGTTGGGTGGCGTGCCGAAGAGTATGACGGTTCGCGGCGATACAACTGTCGGTAATGCCACGCTGTGGAATACATGGGGTGGTCAGGTTAAGGTCGGACCGAGCAGCACGGGGGGATTTAATAATGGGTTCACGGTAACTTACGAGAGAGTCCCGCAGTCTGCCTGTGTTTCATTAGCGACTGGGATGAGCCGGGGAGGAAGTGCGTCAGAGATTACTATTAATAATACTCATCACGCTGATGGCAAGGTCACACTGGAAAGTGCCAGTACAGAATGCACAAGGAACAACGGTCGTACCGGGACCAATAAACTGATCTTTACGATTAATGGTTAAATGAAGACACTGATTGCGGTTAGCTTTCCTACAGAATATACCCCTCTGGTTATGATGACGTTATTTGTCATCGGATGCGTGCTGCTTAGTCCGGTGAGTAAATTTTTGCAGGAATACGGTCTGTTGATGTGTTCAGTGCATCCGGTACCACGAATGGCTATCTGTTTGTACGTGGTGTCGGGCACATTGATGTTGTTATCACCAGCGCCGCTGATGGAGCGGATAGCCGCACTGTTGCTGCTGAGTTTTTTGCTGCAATTATCGGTTATGGATGTTTTGAGTGGCTGGCTTCCTCGTCAGTTTACATTGGCTTGTCTGGTGTCCGGTGTATTGATCAATATTTCGTTGCCGTCAGTATCAATAACTCTTTTGGCTACGGTGCTTATGCTTGCTGGGATGGGAGTGTTACGCGAGCTGATGAACCGGCACGCTCAATGTGAAGTGCTGGGGATGGGGGATGTCTGGCTGATGGGGGCACTGTGTGCCTGGCTGACAGGGTTACCGGCACTGATAGGCTACATGATCGGTCTATCCAGTTTCGTGCTGTGGCATTTGGCACAATTACCTCATCAAGGTACGAAAGGCGGGCCACTGGGGCCTTGGCTTAGTTTGGGGAGTGTGGTCATGTTGTTGGAACGATTATATCAGCCAATATGGGTAATCTAATAGTGACAGAAAAAGAGGGTTGTGGCGGGGGCAGAGGACCGGATAGGGGATATATGATGCTGGGCACTGCTGCCGGACTTATGATATTGCTGGTACGGTCGGCGTTGGGAACCCGCATTTACAACGATTATCTGACAGAGAAGTCTTGGCAGGTCATGGCGGCGCAAAGCAATCGTTTCAGTGCCGCGTCGAAAGCTTATATTGGCCGTTATTATGATAGGTTGCGGAATTCAGCAACGACAACCCAACCGGTGATGATCACCCCGGATATGTTGAGAAAAACGGGGATGTTGCCATCCGGATTCAAAGACACCAACAGTTCAGGACAGCGCTATCAGACCGCTGTAGTGTGCAATACCCAGGATCCGGCACTATTGCAGGCAATAGTAGTGACACAAGAAGGGAGTCCATTACCTTATAAAGCCCTGCGCCTGATATCGATGGATATCTCTACCGGATTGGGGGGATATATTCGGGATGGAAAGACGGCTACCGGCGCAATGAGCACATGGACAGTGCCTTTAAAGGATTTTGGGATAAACAGTGGTGAAGGTCACCTGGCCGTGTTATTGAGCGCAGATGAGTTATCTACTGCTCGTGAGGAGAGAGATCGATTGTACCGTTTTGCTGTCCCCGGTCGTCCGGAGCTGAACAAAATGCATACTGACATTAATATGGGAGGCAACAACCTGAACAATACGGCTACCGTGAATGCACAGGCTGGTCATTTCAGTGGCGATATCCGGGCGAATGCCGGCCAGTTTCAGGGGGAGATTCGTAGCCACGATGGCTGGGTTGTGACGACAAAGAATAAAGGCTGGTTAAATGAAACCTATGGTGGTGGTTGGATGATGTCAGACAGTAACTGGCTTCGCAGCGTCAATAATAAAAGCATTTATACGCAGGGACAAATCAAAGGCGGTACCCTTCGGGCTGATGGTCGTCTGTCGACAGGGGAGTTTTTACAACTTGATAAAGTAGCTGTGGCGGGTACGGCCTGTTTACCCAACGGATTGATTAGCCGCGACAGCAAAGGTGCCATACTGTCCTGCCAGTCCGGTCTGTGGACAAAAGCAGACGCCACCTTGCAGCAGAATCAATGTTATCAGGATGGAAACTGGGGCGGACGTGATTTCGCTGAACACCGATGTAAGCCCGGATATTATGCGGCGGGACTTAAATTTGTGGGTCACCAAAGGAGCGAATCAGCTTATGTCATTACCTGCTGTAAATAAAAACGTAACATGTGCGTATATCTGATTTTTATTTTGGTGGTTTTGTGTTGTCCTTGCTTTGCATTGGTGAGTAGATTAACGCCTTGGCGGGGATTTATCTGTTCGGGTTTCCGACACAGGAAAAAACGATATTACGTCATTCATCTGTCCCCGACTGACAGGATAGGGCGTCTGACGCGAAGCCGAACCCGGTGTTTTCATGCGGCATTTGTTCGCGAACTTGAGGGGGCATTTTTGCGGGCAGACAGGGATATTCTGTTTCGTTCTCATTTGATGCGGCCTGCTCAGATACAGCTGGCCTGTTCGGTTCTGGCACGTTATCCAACATGGCGTTACCGGATGGTTAACGTGGTTATCCCTCGCAGGGAGCGAACAGGAATTACATTACAAAACTTACTGTATGAGTGGCGTTATACTCCGACGGCTGCCCGTGGTGTTATGGTGGTGGTGAAGCTGGAAAAATAACATTTTATGTTAGAGAGCATGAAATTGTGTGGGGCACTACATTGGTGTTTATGCTGCTATAGCTAATGCAGAACCATCAACCGTACTCCGGCTAGCTCATTAATTCTGATGCGGGGAGCATTTAAATGATTGCCCCACGGATTTTTATGCTCTCCAATATATTGAATTTCCTGTAGAACTTTATAAAAGTTATAATTTTTTCTTAATTAATGCTAATGTATGCATACATTAGCATTAATTGGCTATTCAGTAGAGGACGATGACAGGCTTTTTAATACCACAGGCGTGAGCGTAACGGGTCAGCGTATCGATGCTGGCTTTCGTGATGTTATTTTCCATGCGGGAAATAACCGGAGGTGTAACCCCCATCCGTTCAGCGACCTGAGCTTTTGTCAGATTGTCATGTTTGCGCCATTCCGCAAGCAGCTCTCTGAGCTTCTCCTTGCGTTCTTCCTCATGCCATGCAGCACGATATTTGTCATCCTGCATCCACTCGTTATGCAGTTCTTTATGACTTACCAGTTTCATTAATTGAGTACCTCCGCTAACCGCTTTTTGGCGAGTTCGATTTCTTTCGCTGGCGTTTTCTGTGACTTTTTGATGAAAACCCGGAGCATGATGATTGTATTGCCTTTATGATATACCCAGATACCTCTGGCTATGTCCGTTCCCATTGTGCGGATCTCAAAAAGTCCATCGCACAGGGGCTTAGTGTCCGGTTCCCGCAATAATCGCGCGTCAGATTCAAGCTTACCGATAAGTCGGTCAAATTTAACCCGAATCCTCACGGGCAATGCCGTGGCTTCTTCCCTAGCTTCCGGGTGATAAACTACGTTAAACATATGGCCTCTCTTTTCTAATTATATTAGTGTATAGGCTAATAAATGGCAATGAAAATTAACCTGTAAGCTAATTTAAATCAGAGGGGTAACAAATTATGAGGACTGTATCCCCAGTTAAATATTATAAGGGTGAGGGATTTGTTGAGCGCAAGGTTGAACTCGACGATCAGGACATCGAGGAAATTATTCAGGACTGACTAATCGAATCTCTGATTCTTTTTTTGTTTCACGATAGGTAGTGCTCTTTCGAACTTGTCCATAATGCTTAACACCCATTTGCTACGCTTGCTAGTTACGGCCCCATCAACAGCGAGTTTTAACGCCATCACTGAAACAGCCATACCGTTTCAATGCGTCGATGTAAATTATTTCCTGCGTCCTGCCTTTGGAGCACTGATTGTCACCTGATCTAGAAGCGGAAGTCTTTCTTCTTCTGGTATCAGCATTAATGCCAGGATACTGGCTCTAAGCACATTAGTTTGTGTATACCGATCAAGGACTTTACCATCAGACATAAGTGTATTGATCATATCCGATTCTTCTTCAGTGCAGTTGAGTAAAATTTTACGTATATCCGCAGGCGGTCGACTAGTGCGTTCTCCGTGCTGTTTTTTAGCCGAGATCCCTTCGGCTTGTCTTTCCCGAATTAATGCCTGCTCAAACTGGCTGAATGCAGACACCATATGCAGTTGCAGCTCCTGCATGGGAGTTTCCTCGCCAGCACTAAACGTGAGCTGTTCTTTTAGAAAGATCAGTGTAATACCTTGCTGACGTAAACGCAGGGGCAGGGCACACATATCCATCATAATTGCGGCATAGCCGGTCAATGGAGTGAACAATAATGGTGTCGCCTGTTCTGACCTGTTTAAGCATTTCCTGAAGTTGTGGCCGGTTGATGTCTTTAGCACTGGCCTGTTCGAGATAAATTTTGTCAATTTCAATCCTGGATGCAGACAGCGCTTCTTTCTGGCGTTCAACATGCTGATCAACAGAACTCACCCGGATGTAGGTATAGTGCATATCAGCCTCAAAACATAACAAAGAATTATAGAATAATCTATAAAGCCCACTTTTCCGATGTTTACAGAGCGCAATTGACTTATTTTAAATACGAACTGAAAAGGTATACCTTTATAGAGTCCAGTCTAAGCCTTGCGAATAGTTAGGCGTGTAAAAATCATAGTTCTTTAATAACCCGTTAAGTCGATGGCGGTTAAACTTGACGCGATTGAACTCGTCGATGAATGCTTGGATGTCGCCAAACGTTGTATCGTCATTACTTTCGACAATAGCTTCTAAGAGCTTCAATGTTGCTTCGGCTTCATCATATTGGGTGCCATCAGGCATACCTTGTCCACTGAGACAGAGAGGCGTACTTTTATTTGAGTCAGATTCAATTGCTTCGATACGGATATCCAGTAGCCAATGCCGATAGAAATCGTACTCATAAGTGAATTTATCACGGTTTTCGAAATGAAAAGACGCAAGTGAAACAGCCCAGGGATCATCATAAAAACTGAGGCCGCCTTTATAGTAGATACCATAGTCTTTACCGTAGATATGAAAGGTATGGAGATGGCCATTATCCCAGCCGAAAGCAAATTGCAGTAGAAAATGAAAGGCTCCTAATGACATATCGCTCTTCATTCGAAAACGTCGCCAGAGCATAGGGCTGATATCTCGAATGGCGGCTTGGGCATAACTTTCCTTTCATCATGATGATAAATCGAACGATCATATTAATTGGTTACAGGAATACCCCATACTTTTTTATGCTCTTCAATCCATGCTAGGTAAAAATGCTATATTCATAGTAAATCATATTTAATAATTGGCGGATTCGACTAATAAGCGCAATTTTTCAGAAAGGCGGTCAGTTGCTATAGTAGGCATCTTTCCCGCCACAGGAGAATGCGCTATGGCCTATACACAACTGACCGAGACAGAAAGATATCAGATTTCCAGTTTAAAAACAGCGGGGTTTTCACCGCTTTTCATTGCTGAGTCACTTAAGCGAAGTCCGTCGACCATCAGCAGAGAATTGAAAAGAAATCAGGAAGCTCAGGCATACTGCCCTAAACAGGCTCATTTGAAGGGATTAGCTCGTCGTCATTTTGCGAAGAAAGCCGTGAAAATAACGCCGGAAGTCGAAAAATGGATAAAACGGTTAATTTGGAAAGATTTAAGCCCTGAACAAGTGGCTGATTATTTGAAGCGACATAAAGGGATATCTTTGCATCATGAGACGATTTATAGGCTGATTTATCAAGATAAAAGAGAGGGAGGTGATTTATGGCAACATCTCCGGATTGCCAGAAAACCTTATCGCAAACGCTATGGTCGCTATGAAAGAAGAGGCAAAATTAAAAACCGGGTCAGTATTGATGTTCGCCCGGAAATCGTTGATAAAAAAGGCCGTATTGGCGACTGGGAAGGGGATACGATAATGGGGAAAGATAAAAAAAGTGCCTTATTAACCCTGGTTGACCGCAAAACGCTGTATACCATTATTGTTAAACTTGATAGCAAGCAGGCCTCAGAAGTCGCAAAAGCGGTAGTGAAAGTATTATACCCATTAAAACAACGGGTTAAGACCATCACATTCGATAACGGTTTGGAGTTCGCAGCTCATGAAATCATGAGTAAGAAATGAGAAACCCAAATTTATTTTGCTCCCCCTTACTCGCCCTGGGAAAGAGGGATAAATGAGAATATCAATGGACTAATCAGACAATACTTTCCAAAGGGAACTGATTTTAATGAAGTCTCTGATCAGGAAATAAATTTTGTGGTAAACCGATTAAATAATCGCCCCCGAAAAACACGGGGAGGGAAAACACCGAATGAATTATTTAAAGGAATACGAACATGTTTACTTCCGGATTAACGATGTTGCACTTATTATGTGAATCCAAGATTTATTGTTAATTCCTCATGATTTTAGGAGGTATTGTTGAATCTATTTTTATAGTCATATTACTTATTTAATGAGAGTAACGTACAGTGATTTGTCAGGCAATCCTGTATGAGCGTTTAAAAATTATATATAAATAAAAGGGAAAATGTATGAGCGATTGGGAGGCTGTCCCTGTATTGGCTGCATTGGATCTAGATGAATTGGTTGACTTTTATACAAGTAAACTTGGGTTCCATTGCGACAATTTTGTTCCTAATGAATATGCGATAATTAGCAGAGGGGAAGCTGAAATCCATTTTTGGGCATGTAACGATAAGTACATTGCAGAGAACACTTCTTGCTATATTTTCGTGAAAGATATCCAAAGTGTGTTTCAAGAACTACAAGCGCAGACAGAAGTCTCTCCGCTTGCGGAAACTCCATGGGGCATGTTGGAGTTCCACCTAATTGATCCAAGTGGAAATTTACTTAAATTTGGGCAGCCAGTTTAGCTGTTTAACGTTCTCCCCAACTCCTGTTTATTCAAAGTATATGGACATCGGACTTGAAAAATCCATTCAAATGTATGGCTTCTTTTTCCGCTGAAAAGAAGATAGAAATTGCTAGAAAAGTCAAGCAACTAAGTAGCGCAAGCAACACTGAGCAGAGTAAAAAAGAAAGGCATGCTGATGAAAAGGAGGGAGGAGAATCATTCATAGAGTGGTTGAAACTTCATCAGGAAAATAACAATGGAAATCAAAAAGAAGAAGCTCTGTCCCCTGTTACAAGTTCTCAGTTAAGGCTGTGGTATCTGAGTCAGATAAGCGACACCCATTCTATTGCCTACAATATTCCTGTTGCACTGTAGATAATAGGCAGTCTTGATGTTGCCAAGTTAAAGCAAAGTTTTGTAAAACTGGTTGAACGCCATGCATGCCTGAGAACGTGCTTTCCGGTGTTCGACGGCATTCCTTCTCAATGTGTCCTGGAGCAATTACAACCTGTTTTTATACAAAGTGTAAAAAACACATGAAGAGGTGACTGACTACATACACAAGCGGGTAAAGATACCATTTGATTTGGAAAACGGCTCCTTGTTTAGGGTGCAATTGATGAATCTATCCAACACCGAACATCTACTGCTGGTGTGCTTTCACCATATTATTGCCGATGGATGGTCAGTTTCAATTCTCGTTAGAGATCTCGTCGCACTCTTTACCGATGAACGAAAGCATAAAAAACCGTGGGGCAATCATTTAAATGCTCCCGTTTGTCGAAGAATCGTTGGGGTAAGACCTTCGTTAACTTCAGTCCGGCGATAAGTGCCAGGGCAGGGAAAGCAATCCGTCAGGAGGTAAGGAGCTGGAAGCTGCAAAATCGCAGTGACAAGTCACTTTACGATCTGGCGCATATGTTTAACGCCAAAATCAGAGGCTGGGTAAATTATTACGGTGCATTTTATAAGTCGGCACTGTACCCAACGCTGAGGCAGATCGATCGCAAACTCGTGTTATGGCTGACCCGCAAACATAAGCGTCTCCGTGGCCATAGACGACGAGCCAGCCACTGGCTGGCGAGGGTGGCGCGGAAGGAAACGAAGTTGTTTGCCCACTGGCCGCTACTATGGGGGCGGGCTTCAATGGGAAGAGCCGGATGAGCTGAGAGGTTCACGTCCGGTTCCGTGAGCGCCTGAGGGGGAGGTTCCTTCGGGTGACTCGACGACTGGTTCACTGCCAGAGTGAAGCGCAGGCCAGAGAAATCTGGCAAATGCTGGAACACCGTTTCAGGGAATGTGGACTGTTACTGCATCCGGACAAAACCCGGATTGCTTACTGTAAGGACGTTGAACGAAAGGGAAAATATGAACAGACCAGTTTTGATTTTCTGGGATATACCTTCAGACCAAGGTTGGTCAAGAATCGTAAAAGAAACAGTTTGTTTGTGAGTTTTACACCGGCAGTCAGCAAAGCGGCCCAAAAAGCCATGAGATTCAAAATCCGTAAGTTGAAGATCCGAATGCGGACAGAACTGAACCTGATACAGATGGCAAACTGGCTAAACCCCATGATAAATGGCTGGTTGAACTATTATGGTCAATTTTGTCGATCGGAACTGTATAAGGTTTTCAGGCAACTCAACAAAGCGCTGGTGCGCTGGGTTAGACGAAAGTTCAAGGCATTGAGCAGACACAAAACCCAAGCCTCAAAACTTCTTCAAAGGATTGCAAAGGAGCATAAGGGGTTGTTTGCCCATTGGCGAGCAGGAATGACAGGCGTGTTTGCTTGATGGGAGCGGTATGAGTCGAGAGGCTCACGTACCGTTCTGCGAGAGGCTGCGGGGGCAGTTCCCGCGGCCTACTCACCCCATCAATGATCAGTTAAAGAATATTTCTCAGATAGAATACTCACGGCACCGTAGCCTACAGGGATTCATGTTGAATGTGTTAGAAGGGCTAATCGTTTATTGTTTCAAAGAGAACAAACCGCCACTGAATATCTCCCGCTCAGAAATGGATAGGTTAGTGACGGCTTAACTATAGGGAAGGTTAATTATTAAACGATTTGCCAAGTGTTTTGCTATGCGCCACATCGGCAGTTTTACGAAAAAACCGCACCATCATCAGAATTGCCCCGAGTAAAAATGTAATAAGGAGGCCAAGATTAATACCTTGCTGGCCTTGTTTTAAAGGAAAAGCCAGCAAATAAGAAAAAGGAAAACCGAATATCCAGAGCAATCCCATATTAACCCACATCGGATACCAGACGTCTCTCAAACCACGTAATACTGCCATCAGTAAGTTACGCACAGCATCAGCAATTTGAGAAAAAGCAACGATAGCCAGCATGACCTTCGCCACCCCTATAAGGGCCGCATTTTCCTCTGCCCCCAGATTGATATACAAACCGATAATAGCAAGTGGATTTAGCAAATATACAATTGCGATAGCTATCATGCAGCTGAGTACCAGCACCAGACCGACATGACCAATCTTCCTTATCAGATTATATTCACCATTGCCAACCGTATAACTGACCAAAATCGTACAAGCCTGTCCTATTCCCATAGGAATCATTAGAGCAACGGTGGAACACTGGATCAATATCTGTTGAACACTCAAAGCACCCACACCGAGCCAACCGACCATAATGTTAATCGCACTAAAAATCAGTAGTTCGCTGGCAAACTGTATTGTAATAGGAAAACCAATGTGAAAAAAAGCCACCAATCGTGCTGGATCCCATAGTACCCTGAAATCAAACAAATGGTAATTAGTAAAACTTTTAGCAAAGTATAAATAAATAAAAACACCAATCGCGAGAGTCCAGTTAGCAATTGATATACTATAGGCCCAGCCAGCCATTCCCAATGTAGGCAAACCAGCGTAACCATAAATTAAAGCATAGCCAAGCAATATCGTGAAACCCAAATTCAGTGCGCTTAATACCACGACAAGATATCCTTTCTTAATAGGAAAAAACATCTGATGACAACTTGCCAATAGTAAAGAAGGAATTACACTCCATGCCATTGCGCGAAAATAAGGATCAATCAGCGGCACTAACTCAATAGGCTGATGCATCCATACTAGCAATTTCGTTAAGTTCCAGAAGACCAACGAACTAATAACACCGAGAACAATACTAATTAACCAAGCCTGCCGGATTTCCATGCCAATTTCGCGAAGCTTATACTGTCCATAACAACGACTAACAGTGATACCGACCGCTAGCAACGGCGACATGGTAACAACCATTATAGTGCTACTCAATGCAGCTACTAGTGCACTAGCAGCCAACTCTTGCTTGCCAAGATGAGCAATAAACAACATACCGATAAAACCCACAGCGATATAGAGAATGCGTACACTTAAAATTGGTGTAGCTAGTTTCACAATTTCCTTAAAGTAAAAAAAATTATTCTTTGTTTGCATACTTACTCCTAATTCATCACATTTTAATTATTTGCTCCAAGTAACGAACTACGACTGAATTCGCATCCATCAAGGGGAAACTCATACTACACCACTATTCGACTATATTTGCTACGCAGGCCCAACCATTTCTTGATAATAAATTCTGAAACCTCAACAGTGGTACGGAGTCCGATTAAAATGCTCCTACTAGCCGATCGCCCTAAATCCTAAACTATGAATCCTCTATCCCAAAAACCCATAAATAAATTCCTCTAAATAGAGTACATAGACAATAACCCAATACAAGTAATGATTTTTTTACTGACAGTATAGCTACAAACATATATTCGATTTCAGAGAGCCCCGATGATTATCCGCATTTTTTGCCCTCACTATTTCAATAGCTTGGAAAAGATGAATAGTTCACAAAGTTCACTCCTTTACAGGATATGGGGCCTTTCAGCCCATGTTATAACCTGTTACATCGGTCATCCGGTATTTTACTCACCCGATAAATGACTGAATGGTCACCGTGGATAACGTGTTGTGATACCCAATAAGTTGATTTTCCACCACCGTTCTCTTTGGGAGCCTACCCTAGGTAATTGGCAAAATGACGGCTATTTCTGAATTCAGAACCGTTACTCAAGACTTTCATGGTCGATCACACGCCAGGAAATCACTACCGAGTATCTTCCTGTTGTAAATTGAGTTGATGTAAGCTGCTTATCCAATGGTTAAAGCTTTACTGGCTTTTAAAATGGCATGCTACTGCTCTAAATACCTGTCCGTCTAATAGGTGAATCTTCTGTATGTGATGGTTTCACACTATCTGAACTGTCAGAATCTCGGGGATTGCTGCAGTTGGTACTATCAATATTGCATGCAGACTTCAGTCTGTTGGACAACAATATATATGAGGTAGAGTTGCTTGTATCAAAACCAGACTCAGGGAGGGATTCTATTTTGTATAAAAATCAATTGCCATACAGACATTGATAATTTCGCATATTCAATATAATTTTATTAATAGGTTTTGATATTTCTCTTTATGTTTATTGAGTATGTAAAGCGTTATTTTTACCCATAGTAACCACATTAAAAATGTGAGATCTGGCCCTAAAACCAAATTAAATTACTATTGCTAATTGAGTTCGCTTGGTTAGATGGCTGGGTGGCAGTTGACTCACGATAGCGTAATGTGACAAACAACACGAAATAGTTTTTGCTAATATATAGCATCTAATGTTATTGCCGTCAGGTCATAACATATTATAAAAGTAGTAGTAAGTGTGGTTTTCGGCTTTTATGTGTGCCTAAAGGTTGTAATGGGCATAAACATTACTGTACATGTGATGACGGATAAGTGCTGATCGTTTTTCTATCCATTTTGCGGAATGCCTTGATTCTAGCTCCAGCTCCTCTGTTTGGTGTTCTGTAGGTCGGGCGATCCTACCACTTTTTACTTATTACTGGGAGCATTCATATATATGATTCAACTACATGATCTTGGTGTTTCTTTTCCCCATAAAATCTGCTTCTCTGAATTTAATGCCATTATCAAAAGGGGGCAACGTATTGCGATTGTCGGAGACAATGGCTGTGGTAAGTCGTCACTCTTACGAATTTTATATGGCAGCTTGGAGCCAAGTGAAGGAAAAGTCATTACAGATTTGGAACTTAATATTGGTTATGTTGCTCAGGAGCATGGGGACAAAGATGGCTTAAGTGGAGGACAACGTGTAAATCAGGCATTAAGTCAGGCAATGGCCAATGCATCCGATGTATTATTGTTAGATGAACCAACTAATCATCTTGATGATGGTAATCTCCGCTCGTTATCTCGCATGTTGCAGAGATCACATAACAATATCAGTATCGTGCTAGGGGCTGTTGATGTTTTAAAGTCATTATTCAATCAACCCACATCGGCAACCAGACAATGATGAATGCGAGTGCCACCATACTGGTATAATTCCGTTCAAGTTTATCGT
>NZ_JAXBVE010000062.1:0-16033 GCF_035181445.1 Photorhabdus africana | reverse complement strand
TGCTCTCTGGATAATGATGCCAGCGTTTTATTCTTCTTACGTATCGCAGCGATAATATCGGCGGTATGCCAGTCTTTTTTCATATTCCTGCTTCCCTCTTTGGTGGTGGCGATTCAAACAGGGTTTGCAGACCGGCGTTCATTTCCGGCGAGGTGTTAACCTCCCCTGCCTGAACCGCCATAGAGGGGCGATAGCAGGCGCACTGGTAAAAACTTCTTACCAGCGTCCATGAACGCAAGGCTGCAAAACCTTGGTCACTGGATTTTGCCAATGACAACACTACTTTAACCGATTGTATTATCTGACTCAAGAATCAAATAAATACCTTAGTGATGGTTTGTCTCGTTGCACTTATGACGAAATAAATGAACTTATGATGAAAACGGCACTACACCGCACCCGCCTGCACGCTTTGGATCAAAAAATTTTTTCAGTTTTAAAATCCTACAAGGCAAGCTGCCAAACCGTACCAGCACTGGCGAAGTGAGAGGAATCACAAACTGAAATGATTGAAAAGATTTTCAGGAAATTTCAGTTTTCGGATCAAAAGAGGAGCACGGGAAAAATATCAATATAATGATATTAAAGGAAAAATTCTATTTTACGTGGGAGATAGGATCATGACCAGAAGCCGCGCTGATTTTAAGAATTCAAGTAGGACGCGGCCTTACTGAACACATAGAGCTGAAATTAGTTGTTAAGGAATGAAACCTAATAAAACTGAGTGAATAGGATAGTTATCTGGATTTGTACCACTTGTAGCAGAAAGTATTATCCAACCTCCTTGAAGATATTGATTTACTGATTCATCTATATCAGAGCCAATGAATATTTAAGTGTCTCTTATTTCTTTAAGAATTGACAGATTGTTATTATTTTCGAACATTATAATTACCTCATAATGTATAGTGGTTAGTTGAAAAGTAATTGAAGATATAAAATTCCTGTCGCCATTTGGTTATCAAAGACAAAAAACCACTTGTGCGATAGTGGTTTTTTGTATTGATTTAATAGGGTTTTATCTGTGATATTCACCGGCAGCTTCTGGTTGATAAAGTAATTCTAATACTTTGACGCGGGTTTTTTCGCCGTTTGGCAATTCACAACTGATTTCGTCACCGATACGAAGGCCCAATAATGCAGCGCCTAAAGGAGCCATAACAGAAAGCTGATCTGAACTGTCTTGCAGTGACGCTGGATAAACTAAAGTACGAACCCGCTCTTCATTGCTTGTCAGGTCAATAAAACGAATCCGACTGTTCATCGTCACAACATCTGATGGAATTTCTGCTGGCGGTACAATCTCTGCACGATCCAGTTCCTCATTCAAAGCGTCAGCGATACTAGTATCTGCAAACGCTGGCTGTTCCAACAGGGAATCTAAACGTTCTGCGTCTAATTCGTTGATGATAATTGCTGGTTTAGTCATACCACACTCCAAATGGATTCCAATACAAAATAACACCCCGCACCATGAGGAGGGGGGTGTTATTTAAAATGATTAACCTGATAGTAGGCTGTTCTTACTGGAAAATAAAGAGATCATGATCACGAACTGTTTTGTGCTGCTAATGAAAACAGTGAAGGACATGGTAATCCACCGGTGGGTTGGCAACGTTATTCTTCGTCAAATCCTGAATTAAATAGATCAATAATAGCTGCAAGAGCCTGCTCTTCATCTGGGCCACTGGCTTCAACTTCAATATAGCTGCCTTTTTCTGAATCCAGCATCAGCATAGCAATGACGCTGCTGGCTTCGGCTTCAACATGGTTATCATTGCGTAAAATAACATGAGATTCAAAGAGCTGTACTAGATCATACAGCTTCATTGCTGGCCGGGCGTGCATTCCCAGCCGATTTTTGATTTCAAGTCTCTGCTTGACAGTCATTATTTTCGCTTTTCGAGAGTACGGTGGCGCGACTGTACATTTTTTCCTCTGGAGCGAAAATAATCGGCCAACTGTTCTGCCACATAAACAGAACGATGTTTGCCACCGGTACAGCCAATAGCAACGGTCAGATAGCTGCGGTTATTGGTTTCAAGCATAGGCAGCCAGAGTTCAAGATAACTGCGGGTTTGATAGATGAAGTTATGCACTTCCGTATGACGGTCGAGGAAAGCAGCTACAGGACGATCAAGACCGGTCATTGGCCGTAATTTGGGGTCCCAGTGAGGGTTTGGTAGGAAACGTACGTCAAAAACATAGTCGGCATCAATTGGAATGCCATGCTTGAAGCCAAAAGACTCAAAGACCATTGTCAACTCACGTTCCCGTTTGCCTAGCAGACGCGTTCTTAGCATCTCAGCCAATTCATGGACTGACATTTCGGAAGTGTCGATAATCAGGTCAGCTCTCGAACGAAGGGGCTCCAGCAGATCACTTTCTTGATCAATCGCGCTTTCCAGCGAAAGATTTTTGCTTGATAGCGGATGCAGACGGCGGGTGTCGCTATAACGGCGGATCAACGTATTACGTTCAGCATCAAGGAACAGTAATTGCGGTGAGAAATTCGCTGGTAGTTTAGTTAGAGCTTCTTCGAAAACTTCAGGTGATTCCGGCATGTTTCTTACATCAATACTAACCGCAGCAGAAATATCGCGATCAGCTAGCGTATTTGCTAATTCCGGTAGTAATACTACCGGCAAGTTGTCTACACAATAAAAACCCATATCTTCCAGTGCGCGTAAGGCAACGGATTTACCTGAACCGGAACGGCCACTGACTATCATCAGCACCATGAGGCGACTCCCCTTAATTTCTTAGTGGTTATTATGAGCCACTCTTACCTATTGCTATCCATGCATTGCAACAGTTATTCAGTGATAATTGCGTATAGTTCTTCATCACTTTGTGCCGATCTTAAACGACGGCAGAGATTTTTATCTGCAAGACGTTTGGCAATCAATGACAATGTGTGTAGGTGTGTTTGGCATTGATCGTTTGGAACCAGTAAAGCAAACAGCAAATCGACTGGTTGATTATCAATGGCATCGAAAGCAATAGGTTGTTCCAGATTTAGGAAAACGCCAACCGCTTGATCTGAGCTTTCTTCATCTAACTTACCGTGAGGGATAGCAATACCACTGCCAATTCCAGTAGTACCTACTTTTTCTCGGGTTAATATTGCTTCGAATACGACATTTTCTGGTAACTTAAGCTGCTGAGATGCTAGCTCACTGATAATCTCTAAAGCCCGTTTTTTGCTCGAACAATGTACATTATTGCGCGTACATGCGAGGGAAAGCACAGAGCTTAGTAGTAAATCTGCTTGATTATTCATTTTCCTATTCACTTAGGTGCTGATTGATACAGGATGCCATAGGTTATCTGTGGCATCCTGTATTTGCGCACTGTTTTACAGCAATAATCTGCTGTTGTTACTACATTTTTTGTTAACTAACTGTTAATGATGTCTCAGTTTGTCTTTATGTTTGGTTAATTGACGCGCCAGTTTATCGACCAGTCCATCAATTGCTGCATACATATCTTCATGTTCTGATGATGCGTGCAACTCACCTCCGTTAATGTGTACAGTAGCTTCGGCGATTTGTTGTACCTTTTCCACTCGGAGGATTACCTGAGTCAGGTTGATCCTGTCGAAATATTGATCCAGTTTGCTGCATTTTGCAGTGATAATGTCGCGTAATGCATCAGTAATTTCAATATTGTGGCCGGTTATTTTGAGTTGCATATTGTCTTCCTTCTCTGTTCATTTCAAACCAGACGCTTACGTTGGTTTGATGGCGGAATGGATAACGACTCTCGATATTTTGTGACAGTCCGTCGGGCAACCATGATGCCTTGATCGGCTAGCATGCTCGTCAGTTTGCTGTCACTTAATGGTTTGACGGAGTTCTCCGCTGCTACCAGTTTTTTCACCAAAGCCCGTATTGCAGTTGAAGAGGCTTCGCCTCCATTTTCTGTATTGACATGGCTGGAGAAAAAATACTTCAATTCAAAAATACCACGTGGGCTGTGCAGGAATTTCTGGGTAGTCACCCTGGAAATGGTGGATTCATGCATATCAACCTGGAAAGCAATGTCTGCCAAAACCATAGGTTTCATATATTCTTCACCATGTTCAAAAAATTCCTGTTGCTGTTCTACAATACAACGCGCAACTTTCAGCAGAGTATCATTTCGGCTTTCCAAGCTTTTGATAAGCCACTTGGCCTCTTGTAGGTTATTGCGGATAAACTGACTGTCACTTTCATTGCGCGTATGTTGCCCAAGCTCTGCATAATGCTGATTAATGTGTAAACGGGGGATACTATCTGTATTCAATTCTACTTGCCAGTGTTCACTCTCTTTTCGAATCAGTACATCGGGGATGACATATTCTGATTCGCCAGTGTTTATTGCCAGGCCAGGCTTTGGTTCAAGTGACTGGATTAAATTTATGGCCTCTTTCAGTGTATCTTCTGTCAAGCGGCTCAGACGGATTAAATTGCGGAAATCCCAATGACCTAATAGCTCCAGATGTTCGCAAACGATCAGTTTTGCCTCTTTCAGGTAAGGTGTTTCTGGCGGAAACATTGATAGCTGGGCGAGTAGACAATCTTTTAGATCACGAGCGGCGACACCGATAGGATCGAAATGTTGTATCTGTTTGAGCACGGCTTCCACTTCTGCCAGAGTGAGTTGGTTGTCGCCAAGGCTGGCAAGGATATCCTCTAGTGGTACAGTGAGATAGCCTGTGTCATCTACGGCATCAATGATTGATGTCGCAATCGCCGCATCTATTTCCGTGAAATGGGTCAACTCTGCCTGCCACATCAAATAGTCTTGCAGGGTTTGAACGGTTTCACCTTGGTAAAGTGGCAGTTCGTCGTCGTTATAGTCATTGCGTGTCCCGGAAGGTGTGCCCGCGGTGTAAATTTCATCCCAACTGGCATCCAGGGGTAACTCATCTGGCATATCCTTTTGTTGCAAGGCATCAAGCGTATCCATAGCTTCCGTTTCGTTATCGGGAAGTTCCTGATTGCCAATTTCCTGATGATCTTCATCCTGTTCAAGCAAAGGATTCATTTCCAACGCTTGTTGTATTTCCTGTTGGAGTTCAAGCGTAGAAAGTTGCAACAAACGAATAGCTTGTTGGAGCTGCGGTGTCATAGCCAGTTGCTGACTAAGCCTGAGTTGCAAACTTTGCTTCATAGCGTTAAATCAATTCTCCTGGCCGAATTAGAGCCGGAAACCTTCGCCTAAATAAACGCGCTTCACCTGTTCATTATTAAGAATATCATTAGGTGTGCCGTGAGCAATCAGATGCCCTTGGCTGACAATATAAGCACGTTCGCATACATCCAATGTTTCACGGACATTGTGGTCTGTGATAAGGACCCCTAGTCCATAATCTCTCAAATGCTGAATGATCTTCTTGATATCGATGACTGAGATGGGATCTACACCGGCGAAAGGCTCATCCAGCAAAATAAATTTAGGATTAGCTGCCAGCGCTCTGGCAATCTCTACGCGGCGACGTTCACCTCCGGAAAGTGATTGACCAAGATTGTCACGTAGATGGCTGATATGGAACTCTTCCATCAGCTCTTCGGCACGTTCTTTCCGCTGTTCTTGAGTCAAATCACGGCGGATCTCCAATACAGCCATCAGGTTGTCGAATACGCTTAGACGGCGAAAAATAGAAGCTTCCTGAGGCAAATAACCAATACCACGGCGTGCCCGTTCGTGAAGTGGCAGTAGGCTGATATCTTCATTATCAATAGTAATTGTCCCGGTATCCCGTGAAACGATACCGACGACCATATAGAAAGTCGTCGTTTTCCCTGCACCGTTCGGACCGAGCAGGCCGACAATTTCGCCGGAGTTCACGTTTAGGCTGACATTTTCAACGACCTTACGGCCTTTATAAGCTTTTGCCAGGTTTTCTGCGTTTAGTATTGCCATATATCGTTATTTACTCTTGTTGTTAACCCCAAGGCCTTCTTCTTGTAATTGAGAAGGTAGTAGGACGGTTGTCACTCGTTTACCTTTGTCACTAAACGCTTCCATCTGCTGAGTTGGGACTAGATAGGTGATCCGGTCGCCTTTTATATTGCTGTCTAACTGTTCCAAATAGGCATTGCCAGTGAGTGTAACCAGCTCTTTATCCATTTCGTAACGCATTTTGGCACCGCGGCCCTTGATTGGTTTGCCATTGTCCTGTAGTTGATAGAAGGTTACCGGATTACCAAATGCTTCAATAACCATTTTCTTAGAATCGCCATCTGGGCGAGTCACAACAACTTTGTCAGCGCGGATATCGATAGAACCCTGTTTAACGATCACATCTTCTGTAAATGTGGCAGTGTTCCCTGTCATGTCAAGGGCTTGTTTAACAGAATCGATAGAAATGGGTTTCTGTGTGTCATCTTTCAGTGCCATAGCGGGAAGACTGACTACAAAGATAGCACTGGCAATAAAAGCATTACGGATTCTGTTTTTCATGTTGGATTTCATAGTAGGTGTTAACCTTTTCAATCAGTTCAGCGGTTTTGTTTCGCAGGTTGCCACGCATTTTCATACCGACGGATTTTAGCCCGACACCGATAAGTGTGACCTGATCGTCAGATGAAACATCCTGAGTGGTCAGGTTGATGATAGCGTTCTCTGTAGTAATGCGTTGTAATTGTGACGTATTAGTTAGACTGTCAACTTGTACGTCTCCATAAAGATAGAGCATTTTGTCATTAGTTAGTTTGGCTTTGTTAGCACGAACTGTCCATGTAGCAATGGCATTTGAGTCATAGGTAATTAATACCGGTTTAGTAAACCAAGTAAGTTTTGACTCTGCATAGTTTTGGACGTCATCAGCGACCAGTTTATACGTCAGTTTCCCCGTAGGGTCATAAACAAAAGTTATAGCTTCCTGACTTTGATAGGTTGGCTGACTGTTATTTGTGGCAGAAGATGATTTAATCTCATCTGAATCAGACAAGTTCCAGCCAATTAACGCCAGGATGATTAACACCAGAGTTATCACCAACCAGGATTTGATTCTATCCATTCTCGTTTCACTTCAACCTACTATATTGATAATCCTTTGGCTTCTTCCAGCTTATTCTGAGCAAAAAGCACCAAATCACAAAGTTCCCTTACCGCGCCGTGTCCCCCTGCAATTTGGGTGACATAATGCGCTTTTGGTAAGAGCAATGGATGTGCATCTGCCACAGCGACAGATAACCCCACTTGTTCCATGACCGGCCAGTCAATCAGATCATCGCCGATGTAAGCAACCTGTTCTGGTCTTAATCCCAGTGTATCTAACAATTCTTGGTACGCCAAAACCTTATCACTTTGTCCTTGGTAAAGATGTGTAATACCTAAGGTGTTTGCTCGATCTTCCAGCAATTTTGCTTTACGACCGGTAATAATAGCGACTTCGATTCCTGAAGTAATTAAGCAGCGAATTCCGTAACCATCTCGAACATTAAATGTTTTTAATTCTTCACCGTTATTGCCCATATAGATCCGGCCATCGGACATAACACCGTCAACATCGCAAATCAGCAAGCGGATTTTACGGGCTTTTTCAATAACGTCTTTATCAACTGGACCATAACAGGTGTCCAAATAAACTAATTGGCTCATTAAGGCGTTTTCTCCGGTTACACCACACCAGCTTGTAGCAGGTCATGCATATGTAATACACCAAGCAATTTATTGTCCTCCGCGACCAATAAGGACGTGATATGGTGTGACTGCATTAAGTTCAGTGCATCAACTGCAAGGGCATTCGGTTTGATGCGGATACCACCTGTTGTCATAACATCTGAAATTTTGACATTGTACAAATCGACGCCCATATCAAACACTCGCCGTAAGTCACCATCAGTAAAAATACCATCAATATACCTATTTTCATCGCAAATGACGGTCATACCCAGTTTTTGTCGGGTGATTTCGAGCAGCGCTTCGCGTAAGGTGGCGTTACGATTAACCTTTGGAATATCATCGCCTGTATTCATCAAATCACTCACCAGTAGCAGAAGTTTGCGGCCAAGAGTGCCGCCTGGATGTGATAGTGCGAAATCTTCAGCAGTAAAGCCGCGTGCCTGGAGCAATGCAACCGCTAAAGCATCGCCCATAACCAGTGTTGCAGTGGTACTGGTTGTAGGCGCCAAACCTAGCGGACAGGCTTCCTGTGGGACTTTGATACACAGATGGATATCGGCGGCTTTTCCCATATTACTGTTGTAATTGTTAGTCATGCAGATAAGCGGGATTTTTTGGCGTTTTAAGGCGGGAATCAGCGACAAAATTTCACTGGATTCACCTGAATTTGAAATGGCTAAAACAATATCTTTAGGTGTGATCATGCCGAGGTCGCCGTGGCTGGCTTCTCCCGGATGAACGAAAAAGGATGGTGTACCGGTGCTGGCGAAAGTGGCAGCAATTTTACACCCGATATGGCCGGATTTGCCCATCCCCATGACAATCACTTTACCTTCGCAGTTGAACATCAGTTCACAGGTACGGTCAAAATCTCCGTTTATATGTTGTTCAAGTTCGGTTAATCCATCACGTTCTATGTGTAATACTTTTTTACCCGCTTGCTGAAAATCAATCTTAGGCATTTCTTTTTCCTACTCATTCGTGTTTATTCAATGCTGTAATTGGAAATAAACAGTACGATAAAATAAGCGATAAAGCAGCTTAATAACAGGACACCTTTAAATCGGTTTAATCGGTGTTTACGACCCAGACAAAATGCAGTAAATATTGTGCTGGCTACCATCATTACCCAAAAGTCACGATGGAAAGATTCAGGTGAAATGGCTGCTGGTGAGAGTAATGCGGGAAGGCCCAAAACAATTGATATATTGAATATATTCGAACCTATAATATTCCCGAATGCAATGTCATCTTCGCCTTTGAATGCTGCGGCAATAGAGGTTGCTAATTCTGGCAGGCTGGTACCGACCGCAAGTACGGTAAGCCCGATAACTAATTCACTGATGCCATAAATGCGGGCAATAACCGTTGCATTATCAATAACCATACGAGTTGCCATCGGTAAAATAAGTAACCCTAATAGAATCCAAAGTAGGGCAATGTGTTTATTGCCTTCGACCGGTAATTCGGCAGCCTGTTCTTGCGTATAAATATCCGCTTCGGCGCGGCGCGGTAGAGCAACCATTTTTATCATCAGTAAGATATACACTATGGCGAAAGTGAGTAATACCAACCCATCCATCCGGCTGAGATAGTGATCACTCATCAAATAACCACAGAAGACGGTGAGCAGTAGCATCAACAGCAGTTCCTGCCGCAGGATATCTGATTTTACTTCCATTGGGCGAATAAATGCAGCAGCACCGGTTATTAGTAGCAGATTAGTAATGTTGGAGCCAATAACATTACCCACAGCCATATCAGGTTGACTATCTAGCATTGCAGTAACTGAAACCATTAATTCGGGTAGAGAAGTTCCAATGCCAACAATGGTAATACCAATAATAAATGGAGGCAGTCCCAGCGTGCGGGCAAAAATTGCAGCGCCATATACTAATCTATCGGAACCATATACCAGTAAAATCAACCCGGTAATTAGAAGTAAAAAGGTCAGAAGCATGAAGCGTCCCTTGTAAGGTATATTCCGAATTAATGTCAACGCTGGTTGATTTTCTAAACAAAAATTGTCTGACCAGTTAGATGGGGTATATTCTGACGGTGGTGGATAGAAAAGTAAAATTTGTCATCACATTAATGGCGAAAATTTTCCAGTTTTTTTGTAGTATATATGATTAATATATGAACCAAATATTAAAGCCAATTTATTAACCGTTAAGGGCTATCAATAATGAATCAACAGACAGCAAATCTCATCGAGATACGTGGTATGTATTTTACCCGTGGTAACCGTTTGATTTTTGCTGATATTAATCTGGTTGTGCCTAGAGGAAAAGTCACTGCAATTATGGGGCCTTCTGGCATAGGGAAAACGACACTATTACGATTGATTGGCGGTCAGTTACGTCCTGAACGCGGAGAGATCTGGTTTGATGGCGACAATATTCCTGCTTTATCCCGTTCTCACCTGTATGCTGCTCGCAAGAAGATGAGTATGCTGTTTCAATCTGGGGCATTATTCACTGATCTCAGTGTGTTTGAGAACGTTGCTTTTCCGCTGCGTGAACATACGAATTTGCCTGAAGAAATTATACAGACTACGGTAATAATGAAATTAGAGGCCGTAGGGTTACGTGGTGCCGCGAATTTGATGCCTTCTGAACTTTCCGGTGGTATGGCCAGGCGTGCAGCTCTGGCGCGTGCTATTGCACTTGATCCTGATCTGATTATGTTTGATGAGCCTTTTGTTGGTCAGGACCCGATTACGATGGGGGTTTTGGTGAAGTTGATTGATGAACTGAATAAGGCGCTTGGTGTGACTTGTGTGGTGGTTTCCCACGATGTCCCGGAAGTTCTGAGCATTGCAGATTACGCTTATATTATTGCTGAACAACAGATTATTGCTGAGGGTACAGCTCAACAGTTGCACTCTAATTCTGATAGGCGAGTACGGCAATTTTTGGATGGTATTGCTGACGGGCCGGTACCTTTCCGCTTCCCGGCAGGGGATTATAAAACTGAGTTATTAGGATAATGGGATGTTAATGTTAACACAGGCGCTAGCGGCACTTGGCCGACGGGCCATTGAGGTATTTGCCTCTTTTGGCCGTGCAGGTTTTATGCTTTTCCGCGCGATAATTGGCAAGCCAGAACCCGCCAGACAATGGCCGTTACTCCGACAGCAGCTTTACAGCGTGGGTGTTCGGTCATTATTGATTATTATCGTTTCAGGGCTGTTTATTGGCATGGTGCTTGGCCTACAGGGGTATCTGGTACTGACAACATACAGCGCGGAAGCCAGTCTTGGTATGATGGTGGCGATATCTCTGTTGCGTGAATTGGGGCCGGTGGTCACGGCACTGTTGTTTGCTGGTCGAGCAGGATCAGCGCTGACCGCAGAAATCGGTTTGATGAAAGCCACGGAGCAAATTTCCAGCCTGGAGATGATGGCGGTAGATCCATTACGGCGTGTGATCGCGCCCCGTTTCTGGGCCGGGTTTATCAGTATGCCGCTATTATCCTTGATTTTTGTGGCGGTAGGTATTTGGGGTGGTGCGATGGTTGGTGTTGATTGGAAGGGGATTGACAGTGGCTTCTTCTGGTCTTCAATGCAGTCTGCTATCGAGTGGCAGAAAGATCTGCTGAATTGTTTTATTAAAAGTGTCGTTTTCGCCATTACTGTGACCTGGGTTGCTCTATTCAATGGTTATGACGCGATCCCGACTTCGGAAGGGATAAGCCGAGCAACGACTCGAACGGTGGTTCATGCGTCGTTAGCGGTTTTAGGTTTGGATTTTGTGCTGACAGCACTCATGTTTGGGAACTAAGCCGATGCAAAGCAAGAAAAGTGAAATTTGGGTTGGATTTTTTGTCTTGATTGCACTGGCTGCAATCGTCTTTTTATGCCTAAAAGTGGCAGATATTAAATCGGTAGGTAACCAGCCAACTTACCGTTTGTATGCAACTTTTGATAATACTGGTGGTCTGAAAGTGCGTTCACCGGTAAAAATTGGTGGTGTGGTGATTGGTCGTGTTGCAAATATCTCTCTTGATGAAAAAACTTATACGCCGCAAGTGGCACTGGATATTATGAAGCAGTATGACCATATCCCTGATACCAGCTCTCTTTCCATCCGTACTTCTGGCCTATTAGGTGAACAATATATTGCCCTGAATATCGGGTTTGAAGATCCGGATATGGGCACTCGTATTCTGAAAGAAGGTGACCGCGTACAGGATACCAAATCAGCAATGGTACTTGAGGATCTCATCGGCCAGTTCTTGTATAAGAGTGGTGATAATGCCCAAAGTGGGGCAGAGCACACGCCGACACCCTAGCCAGCAACTGAATATCATTAAGAGGAACCAATTATGTTGAAGAGATTATTAATGGTGGTGCTGCTGGTTGTTGCGCCATTAGCGAGCGCAGTTGATCAGACAAATCCTTATAAGCTGATGCAGGATGCGGCGGAAAAGACGTTTACTCGTTTGAAAAACAGCCAATCACAAATTCGTCAAAATCCAGATTATCTGCGTCAAGTGGTGAAAGAGGAGCTACTGCCTTATATCCATATCAAATACGCTGGCGCGTTGGTTTTGGGGCGCTCCTATAAAGATACGACCCCAGAGCAGCGCAAGGCTTATTTTGCTGCATTTGAATCTTATCTTGAGCAGGCTTACGGGCAGGCTTTGGCAATGTATCACAATCAAACTTACCAGATTGACTCTGAAAAGCCGTTGGGGGACAGCAATGTTGTTGCTATTCGTGTCACTATTATTGATCCGAATGGCCGTCCTCCTGTCCGTCTTGATTTCCAATGGCGCAAAAACAGCAAAACGGGTCAATGGCAGGTATTCGATATGATTGCTGAAGGCGTCAGTATGATTACGACTAAACAGAGCGAATGGGCTTCTATCTTGCGTCAGCAAGGTGTTGAGGGCCTAACTAAGCAGCTTGAAATCAGCGCCCGTCAGCCAATCACACTGGAAGAGAAAAAATAAGATGGGTGAGAGTCTGATCTGGGAAAAAACAGGGCAAACATTGATTCTCAAGGGCACTTTGGATCGTAATAGTTTGCTTCCTCTCTGGCAGCAAAAAGAGAAATTATTGGTCGATATCAATGACATCAATGTGTCGCAACTTGAATATGTGGATTCTACCGGGTTGGCTCTTTTAGTTCGTTTCAAACATCATATGCAAAAGAGGGGGGATAAATTGCGCTTTTCTGGCATTGATGAACGGCTTGACACCCTGATTACGCTCTATGATCTGCAAGACATAATCATTGATAGCTAACCGATAATCTCATTAATTACCTGTATATACCCTATGGATTTCAAGATGCATCGTGACGGCAAGGGAGAGAATCCCCGGGAGCATAGCAAACTATGTGACCGGGGTGAGCGAGCGCAGCCAACAAAGAGGCAACTTGAAAGATAACGGGTATAATCAGCGCCCTTGTAAGCAGAGATGTTACAAGGGCGTTTTCATAGTTTAAGAATAAGCAGGATTCTATTAGGATAGATGGCTGACTATTATTTATTTCTAACTACATACCCTATGGATTTCAAGATGCATCGCGGCGGCAAGGGAGCGAATCCCCGGGAGCATAGATAACGATGTGACCGGGGTGAGTGAGTGCAGCCAACAAAGAGGCAGCTTGAAAGATGACGGGTACAGAACATTGAGCAATTATGGATACTAATGAGATTAAGCAAGTGCTGATGGATAAATTAGCACTGGATGAAGTCATCGTTAACGGAGATGGCAGTCATTTCCAGGTTATTGTGGTTGGTGAAATGTTTGCCGGCATGAGCCGAGTAAAACAGCAGCAAGCCGTTTATGCGCCTTTGATGGAATACATTGCTGATAATCGTATTCATGCCTTGTCAATTAAAGCCTACACACCGGATGACTGGAAACGGGATCGCAAGCTCAACGGTTTTTAATGTTGTTTGTCTCGCCGCGAACAGCAAACTATATAAAGAGAGTCGTCACAGATGGATAAATTTCGTGTGAAAGGGCCTACTCGTCTGTCGGGTGAGGTTACTATTTCCGGGGCAAAAAATGCTGCATTACCAATCCTGTTCGCCGCGTTGTTGGCTGAAGAACCTGTTGAGTTGCAAAATGTTCCAGAATTGAAAGATATTGATACCACTATCAAATTATTAAATCGCCTTGGGACCAAAGTTGAACGCAATGGTTCTGTATTTGTGGATGCTTGCAGTGTGAATCAATATTGTGCGCCTTACGAGCTAGTGAAAACCATGCGTGCATCTATTTGGGCGTTAGGTCCTTTGGTCGCGCGTTTTGGTCAGGGGCAAGTTTCTTTACCGGGTGGTTGTGCGATTGGCGCCCGTCCGGTTGATCTGCATATCAGTGGCTTGGAACAGTTAGGTGCTGAAATTGTTCTGGAAGAGGGCTACGTTAAGGCTTCCGTTAATGGACGTCTGAAAGGGGCTTGCATTGTGATGGATAAAGTCAGCGTTGGAGCGACAGTCACGATTATGACTGCGGCAACGTTGGCAGAAGGGACAACAGTTATTGAGAACGCAGCACGTGAACCTGAAATCGAAGATACGGCTAATTTTCTCAATACCTTGGGTGCAAAAATCACCGGGGCGGGCACAGACCATATCACCATTGAAGGTGTAGAACGCCTTGGTGGTGGTGTATATCGTGTACTACCTGATCGGATTGAAACGGGGACATTTCTTGTTGCGGCGGCGATATCCGGTGGCAAAGTGGTTTGCCGTCATGCTCAGCCTAATACGCTGGATGCGGTATTGGCTAAATTACGTGAAGCGGGTGCTGATATTGCAATTGGTAAAGATTGGATAAGCCTCGATATGCACGGTAAACGTCCTAAAGCTGTGACATTACGTACTGCACCGCATCCCGGTTTCCCGACCGATATGCAGGCACAGTTCAGCTTACTGAATTTGGTTGCTGAGGGGGCTGGTATGATCACCGAAACTATTTTCGAAAACCGTTTCATGCATATCCCTGAATTAATTCGGATGGGGGCTCATGCAGAAATTGAAAGTAATACCGTGCTTTGTCATGGTGTTAAAAAATTATCTGGCGCTCAGGTCATGGCGACGGATTTACGCGCATCAGCGAGCTTGGTTCTGGCGGGTTGTATTGCGGAAGGTGTGACGGTTGTTGACCGTATTTATCATATTGACCGAGGTTATGAACATATCGAAGATAAGTTGCGCGGACTTGGCGCAAACATTGAACGAGTGAAATCAGCGGGAAAGTAATTTTGTTTTCTTGTCGCTGGAAACAGGAAGTGCTGTAGTTTTAGTGAAGTAGATGATGATGGGTAGAAGAAGTAACAGTGTATTTATAAGGTACACAACTCAGATCGATAAGAAAGTATTGATGTGTCACTACAATTTACCCATCTCATCGCTTACGCTCAAAGATGCCATCGGTAAGCTCCAATCGGCGCTGGCTTACCGTGGGTATTCACCAAGATAGATCATCAGAAAGCCGGAAGATCTCGAAAGATCTTTCCGGCTTTGAGTTGTATTAGACTTTTCTTATTTTTTGGTAAAAATAAGCAACATCAATTAAGGTTGATATCACCCCATTTTCATCAGGCCAATCCATAATAAATCTTGGATATGATGGCTTGTAAACTTGGGGATTCATAACCCTTATCATTTCCTCTAACTCTTTTTTTACTTGAGTTAATACACTAATAGATAATGGTGCATTCTTTCCACTTTGATGTAGTTCAATTGTATCCTGAACTAATTGAAGAGCATCAATCAAAAATGTTTTGCCAGAAGTTTTCATTTCATTAGAGATCCATATTTCCACGGCTCAAGTACAAATATTTGCTCTGCACCGCCAGTATATTGAGGGCCGAAATCATGTTGTGGTGCTGCTTTACCTTTTATGATTGTCGTTCCCGGTTTTATTTGAAACTGTTGAATCCCTGTCATTCCATTCCAATCAGGCGGTAATGCCAACCCACTTCTATTCGTTTGTGGAGTGAACGTTTCAAATACATACTGCCCTTCAGGTCTGGCTCTTTTTCCAAAATCATGGAAGCGTGCACCATAAAGGCTATCACCTGCTTTATGTACAGACATTCCTGAAAGTTCAAATGAGTCAATGATCTGCTTTCTTTGACTTCTGCCGACTCCCATAGATTGCAAATATTCAGATGCATCTCTAACTCCTTGATATGGGTGCGGAGGTTCCCCTTTATTCCCTGGACAGCCAGTTAACCCGAATGGATCAATCCAGTTTGCCGGATTATGCACGTAACTATAAGGACTTACGCCACCCCTTAAGTTTAGCGGATCAGGCGATAAGTACTGGCCTGTATCACTCTCGTAATAACGGTGCCGATTATAAAATAAACCGCTTTCGCTGTCTTCATACTGCCCACAAAACCGGAGATTACAGGTCAGGTTCCGCGGGTCATTGATTGTCAGCACC
>NZ_JAXBVE010000061.1:0-19819 GCF_035181445.1 Photorhabdus africana | reverse complement strand
ACCGGGTGGATACCGGGGAAGAGCAGGATTATGCCGCGACCATCGGTAATAACAACCGGGTTGAGCTGGGTGAAGGCAATGACTTTGGCCGGGTGTTTGGTAATGACAACCAGATTGACGGTAACGCCGGTAACGATGTCATTAAACTGATGGGCTATCATGCGGTAATTAATGGTGGAGAAGGTGATGACCACCTGATCGCGGCCACAATTTCGAAATTCAGCCAGTTTGATGGTGGAGAGGGTCAGGATCTGCTGGTGCTGGGCGGTTATCAGAACCATTTCCAGGGTGGTGCAGGGGTAGACAGCTTTGTGGTCAGTGGTCAGGTGATTGACAGTCAGGTTGATGATATCAATGCAGAAGATATGATTGCCTTTAACGATATTGACTGGCAAGACTTGTGGTTCCAGCGCAGTGGATATGATCTGGTGTTATCAGTGAATCGCCCTACACAGGATAAAACTGCTCAGAGCCTGTTTGAATCGGTGGGTTCAGTCACTTTTAGTGATTACTTTAATGGTAACCGTGCCAAATTGGTGGTGCGGATGGGGGATAAGAGTGCCTCGGGAGAGCGTGAATTTACGGCACTTTCCGACAATGCAGTTGACACCTTGATCCAGACAATGAGCAGTTTTGCCCCAACAGCCGGTGATAACGGTTTTGTCGAAGGGCTGGACAGCAAGGCGAAAGAGGCTATTACGACGGCTTGGGCGGATACCACAATTGGCAAGGGAAAATTTGCCTGATTTAACTTGCCATAAGGCTAAGCAATAACGGTAAAAATGGCTCACTGGATAGGTGGGCCATCTTAATCTCGCAAGGGTATTATCGCTCTTGAGTAAATTATTCAATGATTAATAAGAATGAGTAAGATACACTATCCAAGTCTGTACGATTAGTCAGATGGCAGGTTGGATATGTTCTCCCCACGTTACGTTTCATACTTCAACCTGCCTTTACCTTTTCCGCCGCACGTTCACAAATCAAGTAGAAATTAAATAGTTTGATCCCAGCAAAACACACTACTCAGACCTTGATGAACGAGTGATTTAAATTGCCTGACTTTTGGGAGCAATTCACAAGGTCGAGGTAGTTTTGACTGTCATATTTTTTGAATAAATATTGGTTGTAAAGAATTCACCTACTCTTATTGAATATTGTTTGCAAAATAGCTTAATTCTAATCATTACTTTATAAATGTTCTTTTAACTCGAATGGATATAATAAAGTAAGGTACCCATATACATGTATAAATCACCGTTCTAAAAAGCAAGAAAAGATAATTATAATCCAGTTTTATTTCATATATATAATGAGCCAATGATAAATCGGTTATTACAAATAATGAAGTAAAAACTAAAAGGATAATGTAAAATAAAGGTGTTTTTTTCTTTTTTCTAAAGAAAAGAATAGATGTATAAAGTGCAACTCCAAAAATAATGATAAAACAAATAAACTCAAATCCTATAAAGATACGTAATTCACCTAAAAAATCATAACCAGAGATCAAGATTGTCATTGTTTTATATGCGCTAAATAAAGAACTCAATATTACAAAGATAAGATTTATTGCCGGAAAATAGAGAAATCCGCCAATGCCACTCAGTTCTTTCGCTTCACATGCTGCACAAAAATCTGATTCATGTAATGCTCGGTTTTCACATTTGATACACTTCATAAAATTTCTCCAAATAGTAACTTCAATCCAAGGATTAATTATTAAATTACACAGGTGATAGTATATAAATCAATAACTTATTAGTCCGATAAATACCCCTATTTTTAATAGACTTATTTACATCGTCAAGTGAAAAAAGAAATATTCCGTCTATAAAAAAACGACACAACCATCTGATAATAAAGAAAAACTTTACTCGATCACTCTTTGAACCATCACATTTTACATAGCTTGAGCCAGTCTAATGCACAAAAACAATATCATTGAAATCAACACTACCATTAGAAATATATTAAATATCTGTATTAGCTCATGTATCAATCACACTGAGCGCTAATACGTTATTATCCACATCTTATTTTACAACATCTCGTGATAAGAATAGACCAGTATAAGGATCGAAAAATATTCTTCTTCCATAAAAATCAACAACAAAATATTGCCCTTCAACAACATTCAACCCTTCGTATGGGTAACTTGTTTGATCTTCTTTTTGTAAATCCGAAGGCTCTATTTGCCAAAGAAACTCTCCGTTCTTTGTATAAGAAAATAAATTATTTAGTCCATCATCTCCTATAGGAATACCAATTAAGACAAGAACAGAACCATTATCAATTTCTATTGCTTTAATGATTTTTCGATTAAGTATAATTAAGTTCCCATTGATATTAATCTTGTTATCGTTAACTAAGATAGCCATTTTGATCTCCTATTTTTTTGAATAGCCCGTTCATTAGTAAATGTATCGGTCCTTTGCTCCATAAGATCAAACAGAGTTCCTCCTCCTTTATAACCAAACAGACTTCCCATATTAAATACATTATTGTTTACAACAATTACGTAGAAAAAAATAAAGCCAAACAATATAAAATAACCTGGATAACCATAATGACGTATTTTGAAGACTTATTTCCATTTCAAAATAAAACTCTTTTATGAATTCAATATTATTTCTATGTGCAAATTTTCTTTTTGAGAAAAATCTGCAATGAATAAGGAAAATAAGAATTGTAAATACTTCAATAAAATAGCCACCAAAGGAAATTAAATTTCCATTTTTAATAAATTCAAACCAAACTCCAGACATATAAATAACAAATAATATTATCATGGAAAAATTAGCAAGTTTGTTTTTATTAAAAAAACAAAAATCAAAAAAGAGCAACGGAGATTTTACACTTCTTAGTGAAACTTTTTTGTTCAAGCCAAAATAGATGAAGCAGGCAAGAAATCCCAACAGACTCAAGACCATCAAAATAAACGGAATATATACAATCATGCTCATTTATCCTTAAACTGCGTATTACCGCGAAGAAGCTCGCTCTTTAACAGCGTTTTTCAAGATAACTTTCTCATCGATGAGGTATTAGCATCTATTGTCTACTTCACCAAGATACCAATGTTCTGAGTAGAAAGGGTTACCTCTTGGCGATACTTATCCCTGACAACAGAACGACAACTGGTATCCCCTGACAGTTGACCAGTTCCTCACTCCTTGAACGATTCTGGTCAACGCTTAAATGGTTATTGTCCGTAACAACCTTTTGTTAGAGAAAAAATATTCTCATTCCTTCCTAGTGCAACAATCTCACAGCCAAGATCATCGAAAGCACCTAATATCATTAAAACGATGCCATTATGTTGCCAAATGAAATTTGCCCAATCTGAAATATGTCGAATTTGTGTTATATCTAACCTCTCATAAATATTTTCGTCGGGGATAAGTGCCAAATATGTTTTCTTTTCAGTTAATACTAACTTTGCAGCTGTTTTTAAATCGGAAAGATGAAAGTGACATAACCCTGATAAAGTCAAGCCCCGTGAAGACTGAACCATAACATTCTGTTTTTTTAACGCGAATTCTGTATCATTTCCTCTTGATTTTAATAATCCCCAAGCTTGTTTATACCGAGTAATAGATGTATCTGGTTGAACGCCAGATAGTTCTATATATAAACAAATAGAACTTCTATCATCATAAATTTCTAGCGTCTCTACCATTTTCGTAAAAAGTGGTACAAAACCTCTTTCGCGATTTATATCTAATAGTTCCCAACTTACCGCTTCAATATTCATTTCTGTAATAAATAAAGAACTAAAATTAGTGATATCGTTATTTTTACAGATATCAGTAGCATATCTAACTATCATGTCAGTAGTCATAGTGATTCCCTTTTTCATCATTAAAATGAGGCCCTCTATTCTGGGGATCATTTATTCCAAAATCATGACCTTTGGCATCATCCCTAATTTGTATTGTTTGAGTTCCCCCTCCTGCTTTAGGAACATCAAATTCATAAATTTTTCCAGGCTGGAGCCTTCCTCGCTTATCAACATTTGGCAATACTCTATCAGGATGTTTTCCAATAGGAATTCCTGAGCGACGTTTTGCTTCATTAAATGCACCTGACCTACCTGCTCCTACAGGAGAATAGTTTTCTGGTTTTTCTCCTTTGGCCTGATAAATAAAATCATCTTTTTTCGGACCATAAGGAATTGGGGTCACCGTCGTATTACCACCTACATCCGGCTTACCTTCCGTATTACCAGTATGATTTGACGCAACACCAGACTGGTTTTCCCCATTGCCTGTATGGTTCGGTATACTACCCGGCTCTAACTGTTGGTTTCCACCGGTATGATTAGGGTATTTCTTTATATCGTCAGACTGATTACCACCTGTATGTGTTGGCAGATTAGCTGGATCAACAACTTGAGTGTATTTATCCTGAAGTGTATTTAGGTAACTCTGTGTGATTTCATCATTTCCCATCATCTGAAGCATAATCAGATGGTCTAAGTCTTCTGAAGAAATCTTATCAGCGATTTCCTTTGCCACTATTCCGGTTATACCCGCCTTAACGCCTACCTCCAGGACTTTTTCTGCCACTTTGGCTCGACACGGAGCAGCTATTGCACACCCTTCTGTTACCAGTTTTCCCAGGAAATTATTATCCGCAACAACAATTACGTAGAAAAAAACAAATAAAGCCAAACAATATAAAATAACCTAGATAACCATAATAATGTATTTTGAAGACTTATTTCCATTTCAAAAGCAAACTCTTTTATGAATTCAATATTATTTCTATGTGCAAATTTTCTTTTTGAGAAAAATCTGCAATGAATAAGAAAAACAAGAATTGCAAACACGCCAATAAAATAGCTAACAAAGGAAATTAAGTTTCCATTTTTAATAAATTCAAACCAAATTCCAGACATATAAATAACAAATAATATTATCATGGAAAAATTAGCAAGTTTGTTTTTATTAAAAAAACAAAAATCAAAAAAGAGCAATGGAGATTTTACACTTCTTAGTGAAATTTTTTTGCTCAAGCCAAAGTAGATGAAGCATGCAAGAAACCCCAACAGACTCAAGACCATCAAAATAAACGGAATATATACAATCATGTTCATTTATCCTTAAACTCATGTTTATATATTTCAGTGCCAACTTTGCCATTCACGTCTGTTTCACCTAATGGAGTTTCCCTTGAAATACCACCCCAGCCAATTGAAGGCCCTATACCAAGTGATACACCTATTCCATCTTTTCCTGCTGATATTCCAAATGAACCATAGCCAAAACCTAGATCAAAAGAATAATCTTTATCTTGGGCTCCCAATAAACCTGGGAAATAAGGGCCAAATTCTATTCCGACAGTTGCTCCACCATGAGCACCAATAGCTGTTGTCATTCCACCATTAATTGCAAATTTATTTGGATCCAATGCTGCTTCAGCAAACCCTGCTGGACCTATTCCTGCTGTAACCTCACCTTTTATATGTGGTTTAACTTTATAAGTAACACCCCATGATGGCTCCTGATGAGAGTATTTTATAGCTTCGTTTATTTCTTCTACTGTTTTCCCTTTACCTTGTAGATCAAAGGACAATGATGCATCTGAACTGATCGAGTTGGCTATTTGCCCCCAAAAGGTTCCTGGACCATAACCAAGAGCATTATTGTCTACAGAATTCTTCCCTGCCTGAGCCCCAGTGAGGGCACTGGCGGTGGAGTCACCGGCAATGCCGCCTGCCAGTCCTGCCGCCAGGGTGGAAAGGGTGCTGATAGTTTGCTTCTGCTCCTCTGTTAACTCACTGACTTTGGCCCCATCGCCGTAAAGTTGTTTTATCAGGACCTGAGCCGCCAGTTCACCCGAAGCCGCCCCGGCTGCCCCTGACAGAGCATTGTTACCGCTGACCTCTGCCGCTACCGCGCCTAAAATCGCATGGGCCAGCGTGTTAGTGGCGATATCCACCTGATGGGTTTGTGGATCGGTGGTCAGATCTTTAATCACCCCCGCCAGATACGGTGAAGCTCCGCCTGCCAGCGCCTGACCGAGGTTGTTGCCCGCTAAGCCCTGAATCGCTGCCGTGGCCGCCTGTAGGGCTTTCTGATAGGTTCCGCCGGTCCCAAAGCCCGATTCATTCAGTGCCTGCGTGTAAGCGGTGTCATAAACTTGTTGATTGATATCCGCTGGCGTCGGGTGTTTTTTGCCTGCGTTGATCAATTTTTCTCTGGCATTGGCTTTGTCCTGTTCACTGATATGATTCAGTTTCGCTTTCGCCGCTTGGGTGGCGATAATTTTCCCTTCCGTACGGGCTATCTCGGTCATCTGGGCGCTGATTTCACCAATCAGTTGCGCCTGTTTCAGCCGTTGCTGTTCCTTTTCCTTATCAAATATGGGACTCAGGACATTGGCGGCATTATCGGTATCGCGACTTAAGTTCGCGACATCCTGCGTCTGGTGCGCTTTGTCCCGGATAATCAGGTTGCCGTCACTGACGGCGGCGTGCGTGGTGCTGCTGTCATGGCCCTGGTTATTGGAACCGCTCAGCGCATTGACCGCCAGATTATTCAGGGTCTGACCGGCGGTCGGTTGGCCGAGGCTGATGCCCGCACTCTGCTGCTCAACAGTAAAGTCCGCTTGATTTTGAATATCCTTGAAGCCCAGCGTCCCGGTGTTCAGGGTGTTTTTGGCTTTGTCGGCTTGACTCGCTATCACCGCGCCGTCCAATTGGGTGTGATCACCGACATGAACCTGATAGCCGCCTTTGCCGGCAAACAGCCCGGTCTGCTCCTGCACGCTGTCATAGTTGCTGTGCAGTTTATTGCGGCTGGCATTGAGGCTCGCGGTGCCGTTGGTGAGGGGACCCGCGGTGGCACTGACGCCGGCGCTGGCATTCTGTTGTTTGCTGTCATAGCGCTGGCTGTCCTGCTCGCTGCTGAGGGTCAGATGACGTTTCACCTCGGTGGTAATCTGCTCGCCGCTGACCTGAGCGCCTTTTAACGTCGTGTCCCGGCCACTGTTCAGCCCGACGGTCTGTCCCGCCTGTAATGTGGTGTTAGTGTGACTGACGCCGTTGCCGTTTTCACGGCCGTTGCCCCGGCTGACATTGGCCGAGACGTTCAAACCGGTGCCTCCCGGTCCCGCGGTCAGGCCCACGCCCAGCGAACTGCCGTGGCTGCTGTTTTTGCCGGTCGTCTGTTCGGTGTTCTGGCTGGAGGAGAGCTGAATATCCCGATTAGCATTGAGTTGCAGGTCTTTACCCGCCTGTAACTGGCTGCCCTGAATACGGATATCGCCGCTTTGATTTGATGGACCTTTGTTATCCCCGTGAGCCGTTATCGTGAGGTTATCCCCGGCAGTGAGATGGCTGCCCTGTTGAGTGGTCTGGCGGTGCTGCTGTTCTGAACGGGAGGATTGCCGACCGTAGGACAGGCTCACCCCGGCCAGATTATTATTGCTTTTATCATCACTGCCCTGAGCTTCCGCCAGTCGGCCAGCCTGCACCGCTTGCACTCCGCTGAGGGCAGCTTGAGTGTTTTGCAGGGCTTTCACTCGCGGGTCACTTTCAGTGCGGGCGGCTCTGGCTGTTTGCACCGCGCTGTTGACGGCCCCGCCTGCTGTGCCACTCAGCGCCACGGTTAAACCGCTCTGTTTCTGTTCGGTTTTTGTCGTGGTGTGATGGCGGTTTTCCGCACTGGTGATATCGACCTGTTGACCGGTCAGCGTCAGGTCTTTACCGGCAATCACCTCACTGCCGTGAACCCGGAGTTGTTCTCCGGCGTTGAGAGTCACGTTGCCCTGACTGCTGCCGACCGTGCTGCCTTTGCTAAGCTGGCGGTCACTGTCGGTGGTGACTTTCTGGCTGGTTTTGCCTAAGGTGAAACCCATGCCGCCGGTCCCCATCAGGCCCGATTTTTTCTCCTGCCGTAGATGGGTTTCATTATGCGCTTCCGCGGCGGTGGTGACGGTGAGCTGATGACCGGCGTTCAGGCTGACGTCCTGCGTACCCGCCACATTGCTACCGCGGATATTGAGGTCTTTGCCGGCCTGTAAATTCACTTTATCGCCACTGAATGTGGTACTGAGTGCCTGCCGGTCATGCACTTCATCGTGGGTTTCCACTGACGATTTCGACAGCCAGCCTTTGCTGGTTTGCTTGCTGTGCTCCACTAAGTCGGATGAGGCGGTCCCGGTGGTCAGCGTCAGGTTATGCCCGGCCTGCGCCGTCAGGTGTTGACCGGCGTTGACGTGGGCAGCGGTGGCGTTCAAATCCTGCCCGGCTTGCAGGGTCACCTCACCGGCGCCGGTTATCTGGCTGCCGATATCCTGTTGCTGGGTCAGGTGGCGGTAGTTCTCTTTCCCCCAGTTGCCCTGCTCTGTACGGCGCGTGCTTAAGGTATCTAATGTCAGGTTATGGCCTGCGGTTATCTCGGTGTGACCGTTTTGACCGGCATTTTTGACGTCACTGGCGGTTAATTGCACATTGTTGATGGCGCTCAACGACAAGGTACCTTTATCGTTCTGCACATAAATCCCCGCCGGACGGTCCAGCCAGCGGTTAGCCTCATCCCCGCGCACCGTCGATGCACTGATGATATCCCGGCCTTTCAAGGCTACCCGGTCATCCCCCTGAATCCGGCCGCCCCGGTTGGTGAGCGTCTGTTGGGCCGCTAAATCTACTTTGCCGCCGCGAATAAAGCCGCTGTTGGTCAAATTGTTGGCCGTCAGTTGGGTAACGTCACGCCCGCTTATCGTGCCGCTGTTGGTGATATCGCCCTGACTGTTGAGCGCCACGGTATTCCCGGCCAGCAAGGCACCGTCACTGCGCAGGTCGCCCTGACGGACGCGCGCATAAACCTGCGGCACAGTGACCACCTCGGTAGTGCCATCCGGCAGGGTCACGGTTTGGTTAGTCAGCCAGATAATGTCCGAAGTCAGCAACGCCATCTGCGCCGGACTCAAGGCCACACCCGGCGTCAATTGTTGCTGTTTGCCAAAGGCAATACCCGCATCCATCAGCGCTTTAAACTGGGCTTCATCGTTGTTGTAACCGGGCAGATAGCGCTGGCCGGTCAGTTGGGTGATTTGGTCCCGCACCAGACGCTGTTCGTAGAACCCATCGCCCAGACGTTTGTGGACCAGCGCCGGGTCGTGAGTGAGTTGTTCCCGCATATAGTCCGAGCCCAGCCACTGCTTATACTGGGTGAATTTCGGGTCGGTCTCCACCAGATAGTGGCTGTCACTGCCCGGTTGCACGGTATACAGGCTGTTATTCGGCAAACGCGTATCGGGCGTCACCACGCGTATCACCGGGTCGACCGTGTGTCCTTTGACGGTCTCCGGGGGCAACGTCAGTTCAAACGGCTGACCGGGCGGCAAGACCAGTGGCTGATTGTTGATACCGTTCACCGGTGTGACCGCCGTAGGGGCAGAATGTATCTGGCCGGTTTGTCGGTCCGTAATCGTGATATCGGTGCCCTGTGGACGGGTATGCGCCTGCCAGGCCAGGGTTTTCAAATCAATCGTTTCTATTACCGGCGCGGGAGCATAACGGCTGCGGCTTTTTCCCTGCGAGGTTTTGGTACCACGGAATCGGGGCTTCAGTCGTTTCTTTTTCGCATACCAGTGAGTCTGACTGCCGGTATCGGTGGTAATCCGTTCCCCCTGAGTAGCGATATTGTGCAGTTCGCCTATCACCCCGTCCAACGCCCCGCCGGCGATAATTTGGCTGTCGTGATTGGTGACCTGCGCACTGTTGAGCGTCATATTGCCGCCGGCCAGAATTTTACCGGGGTCACTCTGTTTGACCTGAGTTTCCCTGACAGTCCGGGTGTACTGATATTCGTAAAAATCATTACTGCCGCTGCCGTCCGGCATGATGGCATCGTGCACGCCGTATTTATTGTGGCGGGAGGTGTCCACCTGCGACCAGTCGTAACGGGAGGTCTGGCCGCTCAGTACGGCATCGTGATGTTGCGATTTTTCCGTTTCGACGACCTGAGTCACCAACCCGGCATTGGTGTTGTTAATCCGGTCAGCCTGAATCTTCAGGTTGTTCCCGGCTTCAATCGTCGCGGCGTGATTATTGAGTTCACCGGCTTGACCGGTGGCCGTCAGGGTATTATCCAACCGGCCGCCGATGTGCAGGTCGCCCACGCTGTAAATCTGGGCATGGTCACTGTTGTTCAGTGTGCCGGTGCCAATATCCAGCCGGTCCCGCGCCGCAATCACGGCGGCTTTGCCGTCCTGTGCGGAGTTATTCAGTGTGCCCGTCTGAAGGGCAAGTTGGTCACCGTAAATGCGCCCGGTGCCGGTATTGTTCAGGGTGTTGGCCGTGAGATGGGTCAGGCCGCCGTCAATCAGCCCGGTGTTGTTCAGCGCATCGTGAACCTGGATTTGCGTTTGTTTGGCGCTGATTTCACCGGAGGCGCTGTTGGTGAGATTCTGTGCGTCCAGATGCAGCGCCTGACCGGCTTTTATCTGGCGGTCATTGATAAGATTGCCGGTCGTTTTCAGGGTCAGATTGCCATTAGCCGCGGTGTTGCCGGTATGGTGAAAATCCTCAGTTAAGGTGACCGCCATATCGCCCTGTGATAACAGTTGGCCGTCACCGCTCAGAGAGTGTGTGTTAATCGTGGCGTGCTCCCCGGCAATCACGGTGCCTTGCCGGTTGTTAATCACCAGAGACGCAGGACGGGTCTCGTCGCCTACGGTAAGTTGTTTACCTGCGGAGATTAACCCCTGCGCATTCTCCAGCGTGTGACTCACCTGAGCTTGCAGGTGATTGGCCGCCCGTAAAGCGCCCTGGGTATTGTCCACCTGTTGGGCGTTTACTGTCAGGTTTTGCGCTTCCAGCCCGTTATCCGTGTGCGCCGTCTCGCGGTTAATCAGGCGAGCGGTGTTCAGGGTCAATTGCTGACCGCCACGGATAAGGCCGCCGGTGTTATCCGTTTGGGTATCAACATCGAGAGTGGTGTCGCCCACCGCCTGCATCTGCCCATGACGATTGTCGAGCTGGTGAGTGTTCAGGGTTAACGTGTTGGTGGATAACAACTTGCCGTCCCGGTTATCCAGCGCGGCGTGTCGGGTGTCGATAACCAACTGTCCGCCTTGCAGATAACCGTGGCGATTGTCCAGTGGGCCGCTGGTGACGGTGGTTTTGCCCTCGCCAATAATCTGGCCCTGTCGGTTATCCAGTAACTGCCCGTCGGTATCCAAAGTCAGGGCGTCGGCGGATTGTAAAGTGCCCTCGCGGTTGGTGAGTTGTCGGCTGTGAATATCCAGCCCGCCATTGCCGGCTATCTGGCCCTGCGTATTATTGAGCGCGGTGCTGGTCAACACGGTTTTGCCGTCCGCCGCGATTATCCCGCCGGTGTTGTCAACATCGCCGGTGCGCAAAGTTAACTGCCCGCCACTTAATAACCGGCCCGCTTTTGAGTCGGCATGGCGGGTATTGGTGAGCTTATGCCCGTGAGTATCAATGGCCATCTCGTGACCAGATTGTAGCAACCCTGCGGTATTATCCAATTGACCACTGTTGACCGTCAGCGTGTCTTCGGCTATCACCTGTCCGGCAGTATTGGTAAAGGGATGTCCCTTAGTCTGGCTGTCAATGTGTTGTGCCAGCAATACGCCTTGGGTGTTATCCAACGTCTGGCTGGTGGTGGTCAGTCGGGTTTTGGCTTCAAGATGACCGTTAGCGTTCTGAATGGCTTTGTCAACAGTGAGGGTGGCGCTGTCCCCGGCGGCAACAATGCTACCCCGGCGATTATCCAGTTGGGCAGCGCTGAGCTGGAGCGCGTTGCCGGCTTCCAGTTTGCCCGACTGATTATCCAGCGTGTCTTTGACTGCCAATGTCAACGAACCTTTGTCGGAGGCCACGATATTGCCGTGACGATTATCGACGGTCGTTGCCTTAAGGTTCAGGTGACCGTTGCCCGCAATGGTACCGCGCTGGTTATCCAGTCGCCGGGTGGTAAGGGACAGCGTGTCTTTGCCCTGTTGTTGCATCACACCGCCTTGATGGCTCAGGGTGTCGGCGTTGACGGTTATCTGCCCGGCCTGAGTTTCAGCGTGGTTGAGTTGCAGTTCACCGGCCTGTATCGTCAGGGCGCCATTGGTCAGCAGTTTGCCCTTATCACCCAGCCACCGTTGGGTATTGAGCGATAATTGCCCCTGACCGGCCAACTGCACCGTCCCCTGGTTGTTATCGGCCTGATGCGCGGTGAGATGCAGGTCCTCGCCCTGACTGGCAATAGTGCCCTGACGGTTGTTAAGCCGGTCAGTGGTAAGGGTCAATTTCCCCTGATTGAATACCATCCCCTCACGGTTATTCAGGGTGCGGGTATGGAGCGCCAGTTCACCGGTCCCGGTCTGGTTAATTTTTCCCTGCTGGTTGGATAAATCCGGGGTCGTGAGGTGAATTTCCCGCGCCACTAACTGGCCGCCGTCGTTGTTAAACTGGCCCGGCGTTTTCGCCGTCAAACGGTCGGCGTTGACGGTAGCGCGAGCGGTACTGATGCCCGATTGACCGGCGGTGAGTTGAATCTGCCCGGCCGCCGTCTGGCTGTCGCTCAGGTCAATCTGCTGACTGTGGACAGCCAGCGTATCAGTGGCCAGATTTTTGCCATTGGCCTGAACGTGCTGCGCGGTCAGAGTCAAGGAGCCGGGGCGGGTAGTATTGCCGTTATCATCCAGTCCCGCGGCCCATACGCTGTTATGGCTGCTGTGTATTGTGTCGGCGTTGACCGTGGTATCGCCGCGGGCTTCCACCCGGCCCCGATTATCCAGCGTACCGCCCGCCTGTAAATTCACCGCCGATTGTGACAGCAATTTGCCGGTGTTCGAGAGACCAGAGGAAGCCGTTAATTGCAGGGCGTCACGGCTGCTGATAGCGCCGCGGTTCTCTATCCGGCCATCAGCGGTGATATGGACCTCCCCGGCAGACGCGCCGATATTACCGGCATTATGCACGCCTACCCCTGTTTCGGTGCCTATCAGCCTGATTTTATGAGCATACATGCCGCCCAGCGCCGCCACATCCAACGCAAACGCCGGGTGCTTTTCATCGTCAACCGATTTTTTCTCCCTCTGCTGATGTGTTGCATCCACAATATTGCGCCCGGTGGTCACTTTCAGGTCTTGCGCGTGTAATTTGGCGTTAATCGCCACGGAGCGGGCGATAATATCGGTGTAACTTTGCTGTGTGCTGTCCATGCCGTGCCCGTCAATCCGCACTTCCCCCTGATTGACATCAAACCCTTTCAGCCGGCCTCGCTCCATCAGCGCCTGTCCGGTGGTGAGCGTGGTGCGATGTGAGTTAATGAACCCGCAACCGTTACAGGTGATGCCCGCCGGGTTGGCAATAATCACCTCGGCCTTATGCCCGGCCACTTCAATCCAGCCATTGAGACGACTGGGATCATGGCTGTTGACCTCGTTAAGAATAACGCTGGCGTCCCCTTTGGCTAACCACGGATTGCCGGCCACCATGCCGCCGAGTTGCGTCTGGGTGGCCTGATGGCTGTTATTGAGGATAACTCCCTGTTTATCCACATCAAACTGGCGATAGGTATTGTGGGAAACGCCGTCGGCACCCGGCGTCTGGATATTGACCTGCGGCGTGCCGTTGGCGCTGCGAATAATGGTTGGCTGCTGACGTCCCGGGGCCTGTCCGTCGGCCACAATCGCCGCCTGTGCGGTGAGCGAAATCCCGCCAAGGGCGAACAACAACCCAAACCGTAGCGCGGTGAGTCGGCAACGATGCTGCGGTGAAGAGGGGCGACGGGTGCGGCGTCCGGTTCGTCCCCGTCCGGCCCGCGCTATCTCGGCCACCACCATCCACATCTGGCGAGATTGATTAAAGATAATACGATATAACTGCTTGTTCATGACGTTTGCTCCACACAATACTACCCACCGGCAGTTTTGTTATTTAAATTAATACTGCCAATACAGGTTGAATCCGGCCGTGACGGGGGAGGTTTGGAAACCGGCGGGTTTGGACAGCGGGACACCGACAAACAGGTCGTAGCTCACCCCTTTCAGGCTGCCTCGCCAGCCCAGAGCGCTCCCCGCCAGGTGTTTTCCGAGCAGTGCGTCACTGCCCCGTCCGCCCACTTCGCCATAATCCATTGCCAAATACAGCGACTGCCCTTTCAGCGGGGTTTGCCAGTCCAGTTCGTTGCGGCTGTACCAACCCCGATCAGCGGATAAGGTCAGCTCGCCATCAAAGCCGCGCACCGTCCAGCGACCGCCAATCGAGAAGCGATCCTGCGGCGTCAATGGGCTGGCGCTTATCTGGCGCAAATATTGGGTCTGATAAGAAAAGGGCTGAGAAAACAGCGTTAACGGCCCGGCAAGTGTCGCCGAGAACTGGGTGATTTTAGGTAAGGCGGTCCCTTCATTGCGGTACTCTTCCGGCGCGGGTTGCGCACCAAACCAGCGCATGCCCTGTTGGTAAGTCACCCGGGTATCCAGCGTCGCGCTGCCGATAAAGTGATGATGGGACAGCCCCAGCTTCCAGCCCGCAGTTTCCCGGCGCTGAACATCGATTTCAGTGTTATCAATAAAATTGCGCGACGCCCGACGATAAATTTCACTGTTGAGCAGGGTTTTCTGGTCAGCGTTACGGTGCAGCATCCGGCTAAGCTGAACCGCCAGGTTTTGGCTTTTGCCCCGGTATTGGATCGCCTGATTCAGCCCGGCTATCGTCTGGGTATAATCGTAATGACTGGCCGTCACGCTCGCCATCCAGTAACCGAAGGGCAGGGAGTAATAGAGCGTGTCATTTTGGCTGCCTTTCCCGGCAGACGAATGAATATCGCGCCCACCGGAGAGATAGAACAGGTCGCTGAGCGCCAGGGGGTTATCCAGAAAAAAGGTGAGTCCGCCCTGATAACGCCCGGTGCTTTTGGAGCCGGTATCATCCAGATAAGTCGCGACTCGCCAGTGCCGGGACTGACGCCAGTCCAGCACAATATCGCTCTCCCCCGGTTGCTCTGCCGGGACAATGTTCATATCCGCCTGCACGGTGGGGAAACGTTGCAGGTTTTCCAATCCCTGCTCAATATCCCGTAAATCCAGTAGTTTGCCTTCACGCGCGGGAAAGGGGGTTATCCGCTGGATATATTTCCCGCTGTCAGGGGTATAGCGGATATGCCGGACTTTGCCCGGTATCATCACCAGTTTTAGCGTTTGGGTACGCAGATCCTGGGGAGGAACCAGAACCCGGCTGGTGACATAGCCGTGATTAATGAGCTGATCTTGCAATTGGGTTATCAGCCGACTAATGCCTTTATCGCCCAGGCAATGGTTTTCGCCCTGTTGGGCGACACGTCGAAACGGTAACCAGTGCGGGAAATTTTCGGTGCCTGCCAATGCTACATGAGTGACAGGAAAACACGGGGTTTCCACCGGAAAAGCAGATGACTCCCCCGTTTCCGGTACCGACAGGTGAACCTCCGCAGGCGGTGGGGCTAATTGCGCCTCCAGGGCTTGCTGGCGGGCCTGTTGATGAATGAGTTGTTGATCTGCGATGTCGGCGGCTTGACTACCTGAGACTGCACTACAAAAAACCGTTAAGACTAAAATACTGCTTTTCATTGACTTGTTATTCCACAATGTTGAAACAGTATTAACCACTAATTTAACTTAGCGATCAATATTCAGTGTTGATTATCAACCGGGCAACTAAAATAGGGAGTTGGTCAAGATAGCAGCAAAAACAAGAGGTTATATGACAAAGCAAAAAACAGGCCAATGTGATTATTTTGTGACAGGATTGTATAAAAAACAGATTAATATTAATCATTTAATAATCAACATTAATAATTTCAAATTAATTTTATTGTTTTATTTTTATTATGTGATTTGCATCACATTTATATTGATTGATTTCAGTATTGAATCACTTGAAATATGACAGATTTCGTTAATTCTTGATAAGAAATGACCTTTTCTGATTAGGTTGGATGACGACTTTTAGCTCAGTAGGCAGAACTGGTACTAGGCTATTGAGGATTGGGAGATAATCATCAGAAGCAGGTGTTCGTCATTAGTAATTCACAGAGTGGAAAAAATCATGAACCTTAAGGAGACAAAGATCGCTAGTGCGGATTTATGCCAGTCTTGCTTTGTATCAACTGTTCGGCCTGTCATTTTGCTCACTTTTTGAAAGGCATAAATGATGATTCTATACAGTATGAAAAGCTTTCTTGACCTTGAAATGGACCTTGATTAATTTAAGGCAGTATTCGTTGTCGCGTAAGCGATCGTTAATGTTCCCGCAGTCTGAGAGGAACGCCTTCGGGTGACTGATTTCAATGCCATTGTAGCCTGAGAGATGGCGTCTTCGGACGGCAAATCCGTTTATCCTTTGAAAACGGGTATCACTAACAATAGTGATGAAGGTGCAATTTCACAGGCAATTTTCTGACTTGCCAGTATCCTCAAACAATAACCTGCGGGTTGATTTTGCTTTCTACGATTGGCTTGCCTGGGTGGTTTCGTTCAGCAGTCTGGATGACTGTTGTCAGATTCGACAGGTTATTGGATATTTTGCGGACAACGCATTGGGCCCAGAGGAAACCGGCAGCGTCACTTGTTGGCGTGATAACGAAAACCAAGTGACGCTGCCAGCGTACAACCTGCCAAACCACGTAATACAAGCTTTCCCCACGTCTTCTACCGTCTGATCGACACGTAGTACATCGGTCAGGATAGTTTGAAGACTGCCCACTTACCCTAACGTCTTGAGTGAAAAACAATCATGTTGACGTTTTATATTCAGAAGAAGGAGAACAATCGACTCGATATTGATGGCGACGTCAGTGAAAACTGGCGTTGGAGGTAGTCTGACAACGGTCAGGACGGTGTAAACCGCGAACAGCTCAGAGAGCTGGGGTGCCTCGTAAGAACTCAACATTCGCCACCCCGATGCACAGATATCAGTCGAGCCGCAGGAAGCGCAAATCAAACCGTGCCGTTGGGGTTGAGAGATGACATTCAGAATACTGTTTTGTATTGCTTGCCTCCGTCAGGTTGCAAGCGGTGGTGTCGTGTGGGTTAAAAAGGAAATCGTTTGAATGTCAAAGTTGAGTAAACAGTTAGTCACATTGGCCCGTCAGGCTGGCGGCAGTTTTAAAACCGTTTCAGACAGAATGAAAATAGCCAAACGTCTGGCAGAAAGCATAGCGATATTAAATATTCAAATCCGTGATATTAAGAATATGAAAATTAATCATATTGAAAAATATATCGATAGCCGAAAGTCAGAAAATATTTCAAAGCGCACGTTACAAAATGAGATGGCGGCTGTTCGGGCGATATTTGCTATGGCGGGAAGATCTCAATTAGCTAACCCTCATCACGAACGGTTAAGTAATCATGCGCTCGGATTATCTGGCGCCAGCCGGGAGGGGACTAAGATGGCGATTTCGGATGAGCGTTATCACACGACGCTTGTTTTGGTCCGGGGGAAAGATGAAGGGGTAGCTGCGGCTATGCAACTTTCTCGTTATCTGGGACTGCGAACAGAAGAAGCGGTTCAGGCGGCAAAGTCATTAAGAACGTGGGAAAAAGCCTTATTGCGTGGGGATGAAAGAGTGAGGGTAGTGTTTGGTACAAAAGGAGGACGTCCCCGTGACACGACGGTGGTTGAGCGGGATAAAGTGATCCAGGCAGTCAGAACGGCAATAAAGTATGCCAATAAAAATCAGGGGCGTTTGATTGATAAACCGAATTTACATTCGGCCATTGATCGTTACCGGAATATCGTCAGGGAAGCGGGGTTAACCGGAAAGTCTTCGCCACACAGTTTGCGTTATGCTTATGCTGTTGAGGCCATAAATTATCATCTGTCGAAAGGATTCAGTCGAAAAGAAGCGGAAGCGATGGTTTCAATGGATTTAGGGCATGGTGACGGGCGAGGGCATTATGTTGCCCGTGTCTACAATAAACAGCACAGTGATGATTAATTGGTTTTTGAATTTAGCTTGAATCGAAACCGCCCCGGGCTTAATATCAGTGCGTTAACTTGTTGTTTTCGGACAACGGCCAATGTCAGATGAGTCTGAGACTGACGCCTTTGGGTGACTTGTCATAAAACCATTGTAACCTGAGAGATGGTGCCTTTGGGCGGTACACCCGTTTATCCTTTGAAAACGGGTATCACTGATTACAGTGATGAAGGTGCATTTTTAGTAACACACGGTGGTCGGCTGGCCATCTGATGATCTCACCGCCGAGGGACAGGGTGAAGCCTGTTGTCTCTCTCATATCAACCACCTCCTGATGGGGAATACCTTTCCCTGAGGGATGAGGTTATTCCTCATTTTTTACATTTGAGGAAATATTATGCAAACTTTATCGTTATTCACTGAAATATCGGTGCAAGCTGTCCAGTTTGAAGCGCTGATTGGGCGCAAAATGACGTCGGGGAGATTGCCCCGGCTAGCGATACTTATCAGGCATCTTGATAAGGATTGACCTGACGGATTTATTCACTTTGTATGATGTTCGTGATGAACATCTTCCTTACATTTCCCGGGGCTTGTCCCCATCAAGGGCGGGCTTCCGGTAACAGGAGTGGTTAATGCCTGCTTTTCACCCCCCCACTGATATGACAACCTTGTCAGCTTCAGAGAGGTTAACACCGAAACAACGTTCACTTATCCGAGATTTGATCCGTGATGAGTGTGACTACCGAGATCGTGACGCACTTCTTAAACTTTTGGGCATGATAACGCTGTTCAAAGTTGCGGGGATCCTGACGTTAGGTGTGCTGTTGCTGGTTTTCCAGTTGTTATGGGGATAAAGGAAACGAACGATGTTAATGATCTTTGTGACAGTACTTTGGAGCATTATTCGTTGGATTTCGTTGTCGTTTTACCATGTTATGTCCTGGCTGTTACGCCGAAGACAGGTGAGACTGCCGGTGACTCATATGACCCAGGCACGGAGACAAACGGTGTATGCGGGTAAATGGCAACTTTCTGATGACGCGAAGTCGTGCGGGAGACCGGTGGTGATCAGAGATAGACACAGCTACAAACCGGGTGTGGAGTTGCTGTATTTCGGTGAGGAGAGTCCGGAGCCGTTTTATGGCGAGCGGTACCTTATCGACGAAACGGAAGCGGTGGATTCGGCGCAACAGATGCTCACGCGTCTGCTGAGACAGCGTAGTTTATCGAAAGCTTATGATGAGGCCGCATAATGGTCAATGAGACGTTGACTGCCGTTACCCGGGCGGTGATGCCGGCTGTGGCGATTGAAGAGCCAGTCTGGCTGCGAATGGTAAGTTATCCGTCTGTGCCAGAATATGAAACAGAGCGGTTTCATCAACTGATTTACCAGGCATTCAAAGCCTGGTCGGCAGCCAAGCCGGGAACGTGTGAGGTGACGTTTGGTTTTTTCTGTTTGCCGCATGACGGCGACATGAAGACCCCCTTATGGCAAGCGCTGCGGCTTAAACATGAATCTGATCGGTTGCTGATTGCATTGGACGCCTAATTTATTGATCACCCTGACGGGGAAACCCGTGAGGGTTAACTCCGTCAGTCATTTTTTTACAACAGGAGTTAACCCTATGAGTACAATGACGACGAAAGAACACATTCGGGAACCGTCCCAGTCTCTGTCAGTGCAGGCGCTGGCTGAACCGGAGATATTTAAAAAAACCCGTAGCCGGTTTAATCAGTGGCTGCAGGCGCAATTCGACAATCACTATCACACACTGAGAAATCATGGTTACCGCTGTTTTCTTGCTCGCCATCATCCGACCGAGCTTGAGCGTTACGATGAGGCTTGTGAAGCCTTACGGCGTGAGGAATTTCACCGGTTCAGT
>NZ_JAXBVE010000060.1:0-20234 GCF_035181445.1 Photorhabdus africana | reverse complement strand
TTCCTGTTACCGCCCGACTTGCATGTGTTAGGCCTGCCGCCAGCGTTCAATCTGAGCCATGATCAAACTCTTCAATTTTAAGTTTGATGCTCAAAGAATTCTGACTAATTAGTTCGTAATGAATTAACTGTTGTTCACTCTTCAAGACTTTAAAACATATTTTTTGTGATACGGTCTTGTGAGTGCCCACACAGATTGTCTGATTAATTGTTAAAGAGCAGGCTGAAATAAAAAATAATATTCTCGTTCAGCCGGGCTGCGTATATTACGCTTTTCGCCCGCAGAGTCAAGGGCCTGTTGGCTTTTTCTCTGCCCAACCTCACAATATTTATCAGCGTTGTGTCGGTCAGTGGTGGCGCATTATAGGGCGTTCTTTGGCGCTGGCAATAATTATTTTGAAAAAAGTTAACGACCGATGATTATTCCATCAAATTTAACTTAAGTTATCAATTTTTCTAGTTTTGAAAATCCATACTCCTGCAAAACGGGGATTAATACATCAGTATCGGCATTCACTTTCATACAATAAGCAAGACTATCTGCTGAAGTGCAAACAAGATTATTCTGATGTTTAACCAACCAAGCCGTTCTTCGAGCAATAGCAACACCAGAATCAATTAAACGCGTGCCATCAGGTAATATCTGAACTAATTCTTCTGCTAATAGTGGAAAATGGGTACAACCCAATACCACTGTATCAGGTGGTTTTTTCATTCCAAGCCACGGTTGCAGTATCTTTTTTAAAATATCGGAAGAGACCTTACCACCATGCAGTTTAATTTCAGCTAATTCTACTAATTCAGCAGAACCTATAGATTCAATCCTGCAACCTGTCGCAAACTTTTCGATAAGTTCTTTTGTATAGGAACGATTAACTGTTGCTCTAGTCGCCAATAATCCAACGACACCATTACGAGTTAACTTTGCAGCAGGTTTTATCGCAGGAACCACACCAACAACCGGAAAGCTGAACCGCTCACGCAGAGCTGGCAAGCTGACTGTACTGGCCGTGTTACATGCAATAACGACTATTGTCAGAGGGTGTTTTTGCTGAACAGCACCAACAATTTGAACGACTCGTTCAACAATAAACTCTTCCGATTTTTCACCATAAGGGAATGCTTCGTTATCAAAAACATATATATAATGGAGATCTGGTAATAATTGTCGTATCTCTTGGTAAATAGATAAGCCGCCTACCCCAGAATCAAACACTAAAACTGTTGGGCGTGCGGCTTTATCTAAATCAGAAGTTATAGCTCCCAGTGAGGTAGTATTCACGTCCTGGAATGCGATAGCCATAAACTGTCTCGTAATCTTTATCAAGCAGGTTGGCTATTCTAGCACGAATTGTCAGATAAGAAGTGACTGGATATGAAACCGTTAAATCCCAAAAGCTGACGCCACCTAATTTCACACGCTTAGCCGGGAATGTACTGAAATCTTTGTCATAACGTCGCCCTAGATACTGATAAGTTAACCCCCAATCAAAATCATATAACTGCCAGTCAAGTTGATATTTCACTTGCTGCTTCGCACGACGAACTAAAATTTCATTAGTTTCACTATTACGGGGTTCAATATACTGTATTGTCAATTGATGCTGAAATATGCCAGTGTCTATTAAACCAGTCCACTCAACACCTTTAATTTTCGCTTTACCAATATTGTAGTAGCGACTATTTGCATAATCGATCAATTGCTCAATCTCATTGCGATATACAGTCAGACGCCAATTTAGCTGACCTGTGACGCCTTCAATACCGCCTTCCCATTGTTTACTCTCTTCTGGCTTCAAATCATGATTACCACCGAAACCATACATCTGGCTGAGCGTTGGAGCCTTAAATGCCGTACCATAAGAAGCGATAAAGCGATAATCTTTAATAAACTCCCAACCTAAACTGGCTTGCCATGTAGTATTCCAGCCAACTTCTGAATGTTTATCTGAACGAATTGTGCCTTCTAAAATAAAATCTTTCAGTTGTTGCTGTGCTGTCAGATACATTCCTGTATTACGTACCGTTTTACTCTTCGGAATATAACTGGTTCCAGCTTCTATCGATTGTTTTTGGAAATCCACACCAGTACTGACCATGCCCTGATATAGCTGAAAAGTATTCCCCCATTGCAAGTTATATTGTTCAGAATCATTAAGGCTAGCAGACTTATCATAGCGTCCATATTGAGGATCAAAGTTATAGTCTTTTGTATGACTATAACTTGTAATTAACTGGGATGAGTAGATTCCTTGGTTAAATTTGACGCCCATGTCATAGTGGCGGCTATAAAGTTCACGAGTATCCGGTCTGGCATATGGATAACTCCAATTAATATCCGCATCATAAGATGTTCTATTGTTATAGCCATAAGCTCGAACAAATCCACTAACTTGCTCATTAAATTTTTGATCGACTCCTAACCAAAGCATTTTACTCATGAAGCCGTCACGATCAGGTTGTCTAAAACCACCGGTATTACCATCAGCAACAACATCGTATCCTTTGGTATAAGTATAGTTAGCTGCTGCTGTCAGAACTGTATTTTCAGCTAGTGTTTGTTGAGTTGCACCATCATAAGTTTGATAACCATGTGAGCCGATACCTACATTAAGATTAAGACGGGTTCCTTGTTTCTCTCTGGTAGTGATGATATTAATAACACCACCAATAGCATCAGAACCATAAACAGCGGAACGTGGTCCGCGGATATATTCAATTTTCTGAACCAATGATACAGGTATTTGGCTTAAATCAGAGGAGCCACTGATGCCCGCTTGATTCAAACGTATTCCATCCATCAGTACTAATACATGACTAGCATGAGTACCACGTATAAACAAAGAGCTTAACTGTCCAATCCCTCCATGCCGCGCAATATCAACACCGGGTAAGCGGCGCAAAATATCGGCTACACTATTTGACTGCCAACGATCAATTTCATCTCGTGTTACAACAGTATAAGGAGCCAATATGCTTGATACCGGCTGTTTAAAACGACTCGCCGTCACAACTAATGAATCCTGCGACTCCACCGCAACAGAAGCTTGATTCCAGCCAGAAATCACCATGATTGAAACAGTGGATAATAATAACCGCTTTTTATTTATCATGAGAGAAAACATCCCACAATTTATTGTTAGAAGGACACGCTACGATGAAGCGTTGAACCTATTCATCATAGTAAGCATAGACAGGATCATGTATGAGTAATAAGAAAACTGGACATTCTTTGCTCTTTCCCTACAATTTTGCACGAAAATTTTTCTTACTACAGATATAAGAGAACAAACATAATGCAAAATCTCCTGCCAACGGAAAGCTATGAACAGCAACTGACGGAGAAAGTCAGCCGTTTAAAAAACATGATGGCGCCTTTCCAGCCCCCGAGGTCAGAGGTTTTCCGCTCACCGCTATCTCATTACAGAATGCGAGCAGAATTTCGCATTTGGCATGAGCAGGATGATTTGTACCATATTATGTTCGATCAACAGACGAAACAGCGTATTCGCCTTGTTCAATTCCCTGTCGCCAGTAAGTTAATCAACAAAATGATGGTAGCATTAATTGATTCCATTAGATCTGAACAGATCTTGTGTCATAAGCTATTTCAAATTGATTATCTGTCTACTTGCAGTAATAAAATCCTTGTTTCTCTGCTTTATCACAAAAAATTGGGTGATGAATGGACACAACAGGCGTTAAGACTGCGTGAGGTGTTAAGAAATAAAGGGTTTGACGTTGAGTTAATTGGCAGAGCCGCTAAAACCAAAATCACATTGGATCATGATTATATTGATGAGGTTTTACCTGTTGCAGGCCGAAAAATGATTTATCGCCAGGTGGAAAACAGCTTCACCCAACCAAATGCTAGCGTCAATATTCATATGCTTGAATGGGCAATTAATATTACCAAAAATTCAAAAGGTGATTTACTTGAACTCTATTGTGGTAATGGCAATTTCTCTCTGGCATTAGCTCAAAATTTTGAACGAGTATTGGCAACAGAAATTGCCAAGCCATCCGTTGCTGCCGCTCAATACAACATTGCAGCCAACGGTATTGATAATGTACAAATTATCCGAATGTCAGCAGAGGAGTTCACCCAAGCAATGAATGGTGAACGCGAATTTAATCGCCTTCAAGGAATCAATTTAAAAAGCTATCAATGTGAAACTATCTTTGTCGATCCGCCACGTAGCGGCCTTGATGAAAAAACGCTTGAGATGGTCCAAGCATATCCACGGATTCTTTATATTTCCTGTAACCCGGAAACCCTTTGCCATAATCTGGAAACATTAACCCAAACGCATAAAATTAGCCGTCTGGCTCTGTTTGATCAGTTTCCTTATACTCATCATATGGAATGTGGCGTGCTTCTGGAAAAATTAAACTGATACTTGACGAACATATAAAACAAAAACGCCGGCAGATAGATCTCTCCGGCGTTTTTCATCAATTAATGACAATTTTCTGTAATTGCCTGGTTTTTACGAATTTTTACCTTTCTGTAAATCCAAAATACCAGTACGGTACCCATTACTGCGGGCAGAAAATTGGAGCCAATTTCAGGGTATTCAACCCTGATAATCGCACTATAACTAAATAATCCTAAGAGGAAACAAGCGACAACCAACTTAGGCATCCCATCTGGCATTGAGTAATTCAAATAGCGCTGATGGATACAATAAATTGATAAAATCAGTGTTATCAATGGGAAAACTGAAAAAGAAACAACTGAGCTAAAAACTGCTGAAAACGTTCCATTCGTTGCTAATCCGACAATAAAAGCGAGTAACAATGTACTTTTATCCTGGCGATATTGTTCCATCATTTCGTTCTCCTCCTTCATAGTTATTTAAGTTTAGGGTTCAGTGGGTTCATTTCTTTGCGATACCAATAATATGCACCTTTAGCAATCATCCGTAGCTGCAAGACTAAACGTTCTTCTAAACGCTGTCTTTTCTCCAAATCAATATCCAGTGCTTCTGCACCTGCACTGAATACTATTGTTACCATTGCCTCTGCCTGCACTTCAGTAAAATGCCTCGGCATGCAGCTTTCCTGTTCTAAATAGTCTGCCAGTTCAGCAATAAAATGTTGTATTTCCCGTGCGACAGCGGCACGAAATTCAGCAGAGGTCCCTGAACGTTCACGTAATAATAATCGGAATGCATTTGGGTTATTACCGATAAATTCCATAAAAGTTGAAACAGACGTGCGGATGACACTGCCACCTTTAGCAATACGTTGCCGAGCTTGTCTCATTAACTGACGTAACATCAAACCACTTTCATCCACCATAGTCAGCCCAAGCTCATCAACATCGCGGAAATGACGATAAAATGAAGTGGGTGCAATACCTGCTTCGCGAGCGACTTCACGCAAGCTAAGGCTGGTAAAACTCCTTTCGGCGCTCAACTGGCTGAAAGCAGCTTCAATCAGTGAACGACGAGTTTTTTCTTTCTGTTTCGCTCTGATGCCGATAACGTTACTCACACGAATCCTGACTCTTTATCTGAACTACATGTTAGGAAATATACCAAATTTTAACGCGTTTGCCGTAATGATATGCTTGTCATGTCATTTATAATGATCCATGTCATTTTCTCAGCGCATTTTCTTATTAGATATTAAGCTGATAAAGGTGGCTACGCGTAGTCAGAAAATCATTGAAGGAACATTCCCCTTTGCTAATTCGATTGTTAGATAATTATTTATTTTCCAAAAGCTTCATGGTCTTGTGCCAGATCAGCATAGCGGGTAAAACTATGTTCGATTCCCCCTAAACGATGACATAAACTCTTATGATAATTGGGTTATTAAGTCAACCGATGTTAATATAGCGTTGTAACTTTGTGTAAAAACAGGTCTTTCCTCTATGCAACATATTCATTTTGACGCCATTGTCATTGGTTCTGGTCCCGGTGGAGAAGGAGCAGCAATGGGATTGGTGAAACAGGGTAAAAGCGTTGCTGTTATTGAACGCTATAATAATGTCGGCGGTGGTTGTACTCATTGGGGTACCATCCCGTCTAAAGCCCTCCGCCACGCCGTCAGTCGTATTATTGAATTTAACCAAAACCCTCTGTACAGTGATAATTCCCGTGTTCTTCGCTCTTCATTTGCTGAAATCTTACGCCGTGCTGAAATGGTAATTAATCAGCAAACCAGAATGCGTCAAGGATTTTACGAACGTAATGGGTGTCGTATGTTTTCCGGGGAAGCAACATTCATTGATGACCACCGGGTGAGTGTGCGCTATGCTGACGATAACCACGATATTTTAAGCGCAGATAAGATTATTATCGCAACTGGTTCTCGTCCATATTGTCCGCCAGATGTCGATTTCACTCATTCCCGTATTTATAACAGCGATTCCATTCTGAAACTGGATCATGAACCACGGCATGTCATTATTTACGGTGCCGGAGTGATTGGTTGCGAATATGCTTCAATCTTCCGTGGATTAGGCGTAAAAGTTGATTTGATTAACACTCGTAATCACCTACTCGCTTTCCTTGATCAAGAGATGTCAGACGCACTTTCTTACCATTTCTGGAATAGCGGTATAGTGATCCGCCACAATGAAGAATATTCTAAAATTGAAGGTGTTGATGATGGTGTTATCGTTCACCTTAAATCCGGTAAAAAAGTCAAAGCTGACTGTCTGCTTTATGCTAATGGTCGAACAGGTAATACGGATACTTTAGGGCTAAAAAATGTTGGTCTGGAAGCAGATAGCCGTGGTTTACTGAAAGTTAATAAGATCTATCAAACCAGCAACGAAAATATCTACGCTGTAGGAGATGTCATCGGCTATCCAAGCTTGGCCTCAGCTGCTTATGATCAAGGCCGAATTGCCGCCCAAGCGATGACGAAAGGAAACGCCGAAGTTCATCTGATTGAAGATATTCCAACGGGTATCTATACCATTCCTGAAATTAGCTCTGTAGGTAAAACCGAACAACAATTAACCGCAATGAAAGTGCCTTATGAAGTTGGGCGCGCGCAATTTAAACATCTTGCACGCGCACAAATTGCGGGGATGAACGTAGGAAGCCTGAAAATACTGTTCCACAGAGAAACAAAAGAGATTCTCGGCATTCATTGTTTCGGGGAACGTGCGGCTGAAATTATTCATATCGGCCAAGCGATTATGGAACAGAAAGGTGAAAGTAATACTATCGAATATTTCGTCAATACTACTTTCAACTACCCAACTATGGCTGAAGCCTATCGTGTCGCGGCTTTAAACGGCCTTAACCGGCTATTTTAATTGCCCATAATAAGTGCCCATTTTAGCTCTAATAGCCTCTGCTAGTTGCTCATAGCGACCACGCAGAGGTGAACCAGGACGATAAATCAAAACAACAGACCGCTTAGGTTCAGGGCTGCTACACTCCAGATAACAGACGCCATCACGTTTTTTCTCTTGTGGCACTGCCAGATCAGGCAATAAGGTTATTCCACTACCGGCCGCAACCATATTGCGCAGGGTTTCCAAACTGGTTGCACGAAAATGAGTATCTTCCTTCGCGCCAGCCTGAAAACAGAACCCCATTGCCTGATCACGCAAGCAATGACCATCTTCTAGCATCAACAATTTTTCACCTGCCAATTCATCCATAGCGATTTTTTTACGCTCTGCCCAAGGATGGCCATCATAGATAGCTAGTTTCATGGGTTCTTCAAACAATGGCACTTCAATGAAAGCTCTTGTCTCCTTAACCATTGCCAGAATCGCACAGTCCAATTTGCCACTATCCAACTGAGCTAACAGACTTTGAGTCTGGGCTTCATACAGATACATTTCCAACTTAGGAAACAAACTATGAAGCCCAGGGATAATATGAGGCAACAGATATGGACCAACTGTCGGGATCAAGCCAATATGCAGAGGACCAGACATGTTTTCCCGTTGAAGTGACGCCATTTCCTGCAAAATCCTCACCTCACGGAGAACTGTTCTGGCTTGTTCTACTAATAACATCCCTTGTTGCGTGAACAAAACCTTACGGCTGGTGCGCTCCAATAACATGACACCCAGATCATCCTCAAGCTTACGAATTTGCCCGCTTAACGTAGGCTGGCTAACGTGGCAAGCATCAGCAGCATGGCGAAAGTGCCGATGCTCCGCAAGCGCCACAAGATATTCCAGATCGCGGATATTCATTCCCACCTCAACATATTTAATATAAATGATAGAAACTACCAATAGATAATTATATCAATGTGAGGAAAAGACTATCAGATAATCCTTAAAAACTTATATATAAAGATCTCACTTATTTTACAGGGGATAAATTAATCCCCCCTGCTCACGATGACTAACTTAATTTTAGCCTCTGTTTAGCCTCTGCAATCGCTTTCATAACCTGTTTTTGCGATACGCCACCTTTTGCAAGGCGTTTGTCCAGACAAGATTGTAGAGACAAAATATCATATACATCTTCAATAATTGCACTGCTGAACTTCTGCAACTCTGTCAATGGCAACGCTTCCAGCGCCTTACCCTGAGTAAGTGCCATAATCACAGTTTCCCCAACAATATGGTGGGCTTCACGGAATGGAACACCTTTTGCTACCAAATAATCAGCTAATTCGGTCGCGTTAGCATAACCCTGTTTAGCTGCTTCTGCACAACGTGAACGCCTGACCTGAATACCGTCTAACACCAACGCGGCCATATGCAAACAATCCAGCCAAATGTCCAGCGCATCAAACAACCCTTCTTTATCCTCCTGCATATCTTTATTATAAGCCAGCGGCAGACCTTTCAAGGTCATCATCATACCGGTCAATGCCCCCTGCACTCGGCCACATTTACCACGGATTAACTCCAGTGCATCCGGGTTTTTCTTCTGTGGCATCAGAGAAGAACCGGAAGTGACTCGATCTGACAGTTCAATAAATCCTGCTTCACCGCTATTAAAGAAAATAAGATCTTCCGCAAAACGGGAAAGATGGATCATACTGATGCTGGCATTAGATAGCAGTTCCAATACATGGTCACGATCTGAAACACTATCTAAGCTGTTACGCGTCGCTGAAGCAAAACCTAGCCATGATGCTAGCTGTTCGCGGTCAATATCATAAGCGGTTCCAGCCAATGCACCGCACCCAAGCGGGCTAGTATTAAGCCGTTTTAAAGTATCCTGTAACCGATTTTCATCACGGACCAACATTTCTACATATGCCAAGCACCAGTGAGCAAATGTGATAGGCTGCGCTCTTTGCAGATGGGTATAACCCGGCATCACCGCATCCTGATTATTCTCTGCGGTGATCACCAATGCCTGCTGTAACTCCACAATTGCCTGATGGAGATGTGAAATGTATTCTTTACACCAAAGTTTGAGATCTGTTGCCACCTGATCGTTACGGCTACGACCAGTGTGGAGCTTCTTACCCAGATCGCCAACTTTACTGATCAACTGCCCTTCTACCCAACTATGGATATCTTCTGCATCACTTTGCAAAATGGCTTGTGGGTTAGCCTGAACCTCATTCAGCAATTCATTTAATGCCAACTCCAGCCTTTGTTGTTCTTCAACGGTCAGCACACCAACCGTTATCAACGCTTTCGACCATGCAACTGAACCGGTAATGTCCTGTTCCGCCAACCGGTAATCAAAGCGAAGTGAATCGTTAAATTGTTTGAACCGTTGATCTGCTTTCTGACTGAAACGCCCGCCCCAGAGTGCCATATTTTCGTTCCTGATTATCTGATGTCTGAATGATTGATTACCTTTCATAAACAGCAACTTCATTCGCAACATGGAGATAATAGACTCGATAAATCAAATACAAGGATGAATTCACGATCGGGTCATTACCTCCATAACTACGAACGATGAAATTACTCTTTACTATTTAATGCCCGAATGCGCGAAGGGAGAGAATACAGACGGATAAATCCTGCTGCATGGCTGTGATCGTAAACCTCATCTTCACCAAACGTTGCAAACGCTTCAGAATAAAGGCTATTTGTTGATCTCTTCTGGATCGCTGTTACCTGGCCTTTATAGAGTTTCAATACTACTTCACCGCTGACATCCGCAGCCAACGTCTCAGCCGCTGCCTGAATAGATTGACGTAGCGGGGCAAACCAACGTCCGTCATAAACGACATAAGACATTTCTAGCCCAAGCTGCTGACGCCATTTAAAGCTATCGCGGTCCAGAACCAGTTGTTCAACACCACGCAACGCAGCCATCATGATGGTTCCTCCCGGCGTTTCATAACAACCACGAGATTTCATGCCCACCAGCCGGTTTTCCACGATATCGATACGACCGATACCATGTTTTACTCCCAAAATATTCAGCGCTTCAAGGCATTGATATGGAGACATTACTTTACCGTTGACCCCAACAACCTCGCCTTTCTCAACCGTGACACTGACCAATTCAGCTTCATCTGGTGCCTCTTCTGGATCGACTGTCCACACCCAACAATCTTTATTGGATGCATTCCAAGTGCTTTCCAGTACGCCACCTTCGGTAGAGATATGCCACGCATTCTCATCACGGCTGTAAATTTTTTCCAATGTTGCGGTGGTTGGAATATCTCTCGCTTTCAGATAATCCAGCAACGCTTCACGGGAACGCAAATCCCACTCTCTCCACGGTGCAACCACTTTTAGCTGAGGAGCTAATGCCGTATAAGTGCTTTCAAACCGAACCTGATCGTTACCCTTACCTGTTGCACCATGAGCAAGTGCATCTGCTCCCACTTTCAGTGCCAATTCAACCTGTGCTTTAGCAATAATGGGGCGTGCCATTGAAGTGCCCAACAAATAGCTACCTTCATACAGAGCACCGGTTTTCAATACCGGATAAACATAATCTTTAATGAATTCCTCACGCAGATCCACAACGTGACATTCTGATGCGCCAGAACGCAAAGCTTTCTGCTCCACACCCTCCAGATCTTCACGGCTTTGCCCCACATCAGCAACAAACGCAACAACTTCACAGTTGCCATAATGTTCCTTCAACCAAGGAATAATGGCAGAAGTATCCAGACCACCAGAATAGGCAAGAACGATTTTTTTAATATCTTTAGTATGCATGAAATTACCCTTTGAAATCCCGTTGTTATTTATCAGCAAAGCTTTGCCGAAAATTAATCAAACTTAATTTAAGCCAAAATACGAGTACCGACGGGAACACCGTTAAATAGATCGGTCAGTTGATCTGCATGACGCCAACTGGCGATATCTACCGGACGATCTAATGTCCTAGCTGCATCTAGAGCAGCATTCACCTTCACAATCATGCCGTCAGTAATGATGCCGTGAGCAATAAGTTGTTCTGCTTTCTCAACATTTATGTCAGGGATTTTCTGCCCTTTACCATCCAAAATACCACTAACATCAGAGAGCAATACCAAATCAGCACCTAGCGTCTGAGCTATCGCCGTTGCTGCCTGATCGGCATTCACATTCATCAGCTCCCCTTTATCCGTTACACCAATCGAGCTGATAATGGGCATATAACCCGCATCCAGTAACGTTTTCAGCAACTTAGCATCGCCCGGCATCGCTTTCCCTACATGCCCCAACTCTTCACTCAGTTGGGAAACCGTGGCCACATTACCATCTCCTAAATATAATCCAACTGATGCAAGTTGATATTTAGTCGCCCACGACAACAAGGTCTTATTGGCGATACCAGCCAATGCGCCGGTGATAATCCCAATCTGATCAGCGGGTGTTACTCGTAATCCTTGTTCCTTCACTATCGGTAGCTGCAACTTCTCCATCAGCTCATCCACCAGATACCCTCCCCCATGAACAACAACTAACTGGCGTTCGTGTGTTTGCCGATATTCCTGCAATGCAGTAAACACACGTTCCAATGCTTCTTCATTGTCCAGTAACACACCACCTAACTTTATGACTAAAGGTTCCATCTGCTCTACTCCTTCACGTCAATAATTAAAATAATGCCTGAGTTTCTTCAAACCCAAAACGTATATTCATACACTGAACTGCCTGAGCTGCCGCGCCCTTCAAAAGATTATCCTCAGTACCCACAACAATCAGATGGTCACCCTGTACAACAAAACCAATATCACAAAACGGTAACCCAACAACGGATTTCAATGCTGGCACTCCTTTGCTGTAAAGCCTTACCAATGGCTTATCTTTGTATGCTTGACGATACACCTCATCTATCTGTTCTGCGGTAACACCCGGCTTCAACTTACAGGTAATTGTGGCAAGAATACCCCGCGCGAAATTGCCAAGATGTGGGGTAAAAACCACTCTGGTTCCCAGATGTTCCTCAATCTCCGGTTGATGACGATGGGTAAATATTCCATAAGGTTGCAAACTAATTTCGCAGAAACTGTTGGTCATGCTGGCTTTCCGGCCTGCTCCACTTACCCCACTAGTCGCATTAATCACCGGCCAATGGTCGGTATCCAACAAACTATTTTCCAACAACGGTTTCAGGGAGAGTTGAGAAACTGTTGGGTAACATCCCGGTACAGCAACCAATTGGGCCTGTTTGATTTTTTCAGCCTGCCATTCGGCAAGTCCATATACTGCTTGTGCTAACCATTCAGTATGCTTATGTTTGAATCCGTAGTATTGTTGATAGATCTGAGCATTTTGTACGCGGTAGGCACCGGAGAGATCGAATACAGTGCAACCTGCTGCCAGAAATAGCGGCGCAATGTCATGACTAACTTCATGGGCGGTGGCAAGGAAAACCACATCAATCCCTTTAGCAGCATTAATAATATCAGTCAGCGGTTGCAGCGGTAGATCAACAATGCCTTTATACTGTGGATGTAAATCTGAGAAGCATTTATCTGCATCAACGCTCTGAGCAGAAACCATGAGTCTAATCAGATTCGTATGCGGATGACGATGCAGATATGCTGCCAGTTCTGCTCCGGTGTAACCACTTGCACCAACAACCAGCGTATTCAACATAGGATATCTTTACCTTGTGCTCAGTATTCAAACGGGATAATGTATTTTTATTCAAAAAAAATGCATGAATATTGATACTATCATGAATAAAGGCTGTCAACAGTGAATATTAAATTACCTCCATTTATTGAGCTATTTCGGCAATTAATCGCAACTCCATCTATCAGCGCCACCGATGTCAGTATTGACCAAAGTAACGAGTCTCTCATTAACCTACTGGCAAGTTGGTTGAAAGAAATTGGTTTCGAAATCGAGATACAGCCCGTCCCCGAAGCCCTCGGAAAATACAATCTACTAGCAACATTGGGGCGTGGCCCAGGTGGATTACTATTGTGTGGACACACTGATACCGTACCCTTTGACGAAGGTCTCTGGACGAAAGATCCTTTCACCCTGACAGAGCGCGATAACAAACTGTACGGTTTAGGTACAGCAGACATGAAAGGCTTTTTCGCCTTTATTATTGATGCGTTGCGGAACATTGATGTCAGCAAAATAACCCGTCCGCTGTACATTCTGGCAACTGCAGATGAAGAGACAACAATGGCGGGAGCCCGCTATTTTGCTGCAAGTACCACTATCCGCCCAGATTTCGCTATTATTGGTGAACCCACTTCATTGCATCCTATCTGTGCACACAAAGGACATTTATCGAACGCTATCCGCATTGTTGGTCAATCCGGGCACTCCAGTGATCCAGACCGTGGTATAAACGCCATTGACTTGATGCACGAATCTATTGGTCACCTGATTGAACTACGCAATACGCTAAAAGAGCGTTACAACAACCCGGCGTTTACCATTCCATACCCAACCATGAACTTCGGATATATTCATGGAGGTGACGCAGTAAACCGTATTTGTGCCCATTGTGAATTGCATATGGATATTCGCCCGTTACCGGGACTAACGTTACAAGATCTGAACGGACTGTTAAATGAAGCGCTGGAACCAGTGAAGCAACGCTGGCCTGACCGCTTAACTATCGATGAGTTACATTCCCCTATTCCCGGTTATGAATGCCCAACCGATCACAAGATGGTTGACGTGATTGAGAGACTGCTAGGGCGCAAAGCTGAAACGGTCAACTACTGTACCGAAGCACCATTCATTCAGAAAGTCTGCCCAACTTTAGTCCTTGGCCCAGGCTCTATTGAACAGGCACATCAACCGGATGAGTTCATTGATATGTCATTTATTGAACCCACCAGAAAGATAATTTCCCAGTTAATAGATCATTTTTGTCTAAGCAATAATTAATCTTTTTATTCGTCCCCCAAAAGTCAGGGGGACTCAAGCATCATAACAATCAACAAAAGTACTCTTCCTAAGCTTTCTGGCACATAAGTAATACTTATAGAATATGACCTGCCATTAAATTTTAGAAATTTCGCCCAAACTGATTATTTTCTGATATGAATATGAGGGCTTAGGGTCAATACAACACTGTGGCGCCACAAAAAATAACTTCCCGCCACTTAAATAAAATTTTTCTACAGGAACAGAATCAACATTCTGCCAGCAATAAAGGCTAAGAGTCACATGAACCAACAATATTCTGCAATGCGTAGTAATGTCAGCATGCTAGGTAAGCTGCTCGGAGACACGATCAAAGAAGCTTTAGGGGAAGATATTCTCGATAAAGTTGAGACTATCCGCAAATTATCCAAATCATCCCGCGCAGGTAATGAAACCCACCGCCAGCAGCTATTATCTACATTGCAAAACCTATCTAATAATGAACTGTTGCCAGTTGCCCGTGCTTTCAATCAATTTCTCAACCTGACAAACGTCGCAGAACAATATCACAGTATCTCCCCGCATGGTGAAGCTGCCAGCAACCCCGTTGCGTTAGCGAAATTATTCACCCGCTTAAAAGAAAAAAATTTCAATAATGACGATCTGAAAAAAGCGGTAAATGAACTGTCTATTGAACTGGTTCTCACCGCTCACCCAACTGAAATCGCTCGTCGTACATTGATCCATAAACTGGTAGCCGTTAACACCTGCCTATCGCAACTCGATCACGATGATCTGGCGGATTATGAGCGTAACAACATTATGCGCCGTCTGCGCCAGTTAGTTGCCCAGTCATGGCATACCGATGAAATCCGCAAAATTCGTCCTACCCCAATTGATGAAGCGAAGTGGGGGTTTGCTATGGTGGAAAACAGCTTGTGGGAGGGTGTACCAGCATTCCTGCGTGAATTCAATGAACAACTGGAAGAATCAATTGATTACAGCCTGCCAGTTGAAGCGGTACCTGTCCGCTTTACTTCCTGGATGGGCGGCGACCGGGACGGCAACCCGAATGTCACCTCTGAAGTCACTCGTCATGTACTACTGCTTAGCCGCTGGAAAGCAGCCGATCTATTCCTAAAAGATATTCAGGTTCTGGTTTCTGAGCTATCCATGTCTGAATGTACACCAGAAGTTCGTAAACTAGCAGGTGGTGATGAAATTCTAGAGCCTTACCGAGAAATTGCTAAAAAATTGCGGACACAACTCAGTAATACATTGACCTATTTGGAGAAACAACTGAAAGGAGAGCAAGTTCTGCCGCCAACTGATTTGCTGGTGGATAACGAACAGCTTTGGCAACCACTTTACGCCTGTTATCAGTCACTAAAAACCTGCGGGATGGAAATCATTGCCAACGGTCAATTATTAGATATCCTGCGCCGTATCCGTTGCTTCGGCTTATCGCTGGTACGCATTGATGTACGTCAAGAAAGCACTCGCCATACAACCGCCATTTCTGAACTGACGCAATACCTGGAATTAGGTGACTACACCAGTTGGTCAGAAGAAGAAAAACAGGCTTTCCTACTGTATGAACTGCACTCCAAACGTCCATTGATCCCACATAACTGGCAACCAAGCGCTGAAACACAAGAGGTTTTCGCAACCTGTAAAGTCATTGCTGAGTCACCTCAAGACGCTATCGCCGCTTACGTTATCTCAATGGCTAAAGTGCCTTCTGATGTATTAGCGGTTCACTTGCTACTGAAAGAAGCCGGTTGTCCGTTCACTTTACCCGTTGCCCCATTGTTCGAAACCCTTGATGACCTGAATAATGCCGAAAATGTCATTCAGCAATTAATGAATATTAAGTGGTATCGCGAGCTGATTCATGACAAACAGATGGTGATGATTGGCTATTCTGACTCAGCAAAAGATGCCGGAGTGATGGCTGCTGCATGGGCGCAATACCGAGCACAGGATGCCTTGATCAATGTTTGTGAAAAAGAGGGCATCACGCTGACCTTATTCCACGGTCGCGGCGGCACTATTGGCCGTGGCGGTGCGCCAGCACATGCAGCGCTGCTTTCCCAACCACCGGGAAGCCTAAAAGGTGGCCTACGTGTGACCGAACAAGGCGAAATGATCCGCTTTAAATTCGGTCTGCCACAGGTCACTATCAGTAGCTTAGCCTTGTATGCCAGTGCAATTCTGGAAGCAAACCTCCTACCACCGCCGGAGCCTAAACCAGAATGGCATCAGGTGATGAATACCCTGTCTGATGTTTCCTGCAAAATGTATCGCGATTATGTACGTGAACAGCCCGATTTTGTACCTTATTTCCGCGCGGCAACACCAGAACAGGAATTAGCTAAACTGCCTTTAGGTTCTCGTCCAGCCAAACGTCATCCGGCGGGTGGTGTGGAAAGTTTACGCGCTATCCCGTGGATTTTCGCCTGGACACAGAATCGCCTAATGTTGCCAGCCTGGTTAGGTGCAGGTGCTGCGCTACAACAAGTTGTAAATGATGGGAAACAGAATGTACTAGCAGAAATGTGCCGTGATTGGCCTTTTTTTACCACTCGGATTGGTATGTTGGAAATGGTCTTCGCCAAAGCCGATTTGTGGTTGGCAGAATATTATGATCATCGTCTGGTAGATAAAAACCTATGGCCGTTAGGTCAGAAACTGCGCAAGCAACTCTCCGCGGATATTAAGACGGTATTAGCCATTTCCAAAGATGAGCACCTAATGGCAGATTTACCGTGGATTGCAGAATCAATCGCCCTGCGTAATGTTTACACTGATCCATTAAACGTCCTACAGGTAGAACTATTACTGCGTTCCCGTCAACAGCAATATTCTGATCCACAGGTTGAACAAGCGTTGATGGTCACCATTGCCGGTATCGCAGCAGGAATGCGAAATACAGGTTAGTAGCAGGTAATCTTCGCGCAACGGTAGTGACACTATTGAGCACAGTACCAGTATATTTTGTCTCCAGACAACCCCGTACAAAATGTGCTCAATAGATAACTAAAAAGAAGTCATTTCTCACCAGACGAAGCGTACTTGAAGAAAAATTCCTTATTATTTATCCCCTTTTTCCGCAGTAAAATAAGCATGGAAGCAATAACCCCCGCAAAAATTTCGATCATTACATAAATAAAATTTAATAATGTGATTTTTGTCCACTTCCCTAGAATTGTGCTTTTCCATTTCTAAGAGGATTCAGTCGTGAAGAAAAATAAACTTGCCATGTTGTTATCTCTTGCTTCTTTATTTGGCGTTAATACCTATGCCCAAACAGAGCAACCGAAGGAGGTCCCTGCTGCTCAAAATGCCCTGGCGGCACAATCCCAGCTACTTCCTAACCCAGAAAGCCCTATCCGGGCCGAAGAAGAGAAAAAACTCGATGTTAAATCTGAGGTGGCTTACGTCGCCGCACCTCCGCTAACCAATATGTGGGTCTATGCCGTTGGCTCCACGAATTGCGGATGGGAATACACTTCCAACTTGCCGGTGACAAACTGCAATCACGGAGGACAACAGCTCCGCGCCGCCGTTCTGGAAATTGGCTACGGCTACAATTCCTTTGCTTGGATGAACGGCAGTACACTGCCATACTCGCTGTACTCTTCTACACCAGTTTGCATTACAAACGGGCACTACAATTGGCCATGTGCTGCGGGCCAACTTGTGGTTGGCTTCCTTAAGGAATACAGCCTCGATGGCTACCAGAACGGTGTATTCAGCTACCAGAATACTTCCGCTAATTGGCCTCGAAATACCATGTCAACGCAGATTAGCATTCTTTGACCTGCTGAAACCCATTTAAGAGTCTATTAAGAGGGGCGGGAAACCGCCCTTGTTCATTTTTACGCACAGGTATCGACGCCAATGGTTTAGCCTCGTAATTAAGCAATTATATAAAATTAACTTAAAAGTTTACTCCAGTGAATTTCTCACAAATTACTTCCGTTAGGTTCCCCCTGTAGGAACGCCTGTACCCAGTAATAAAGTCATTAATCCACAAATGGTATAACGAATGCGCAAAATAATATCGCTCGTGGCTTGCAATAATACACTTGATTAATCCCTTAAAGCCTCTTAAGGTTTTTCGCCTAAACTTTATGCCACGAACTCCCTTGAATACTTAACGGCGGCCATTCTTGGCTTTCAGTAATAGGTGCCGTAGCCGTAAGGTCCCTAGCTTGCTGTAACATCCGCTCGACCAAGTTGGTCAACAGCTCAGCATCCAGCCTCTCCAACCATTCACGGCTCCAGAGCAGAGTCTCTCCCTCACCACTACGGCTCAGTTGCAATGATGGCCAATCGGCCAATGTAGCCAACGAACAAGGTTCGACATCACCTAGTGGAATAAACAAAGTTACCAACTCATCGCGTTGGCGGATATGCAAACTAAAAGGGCCGAGAGGTAGATCGAGCCCTTCCGCATGCAGAGATTCTTCGGTCTGCCCAAGGCGTCGGCACAGTTCCGATAATAAGGCATTAAACATGGTTACTCTTTATGGTTGTCAAACACAGATTCAGTCGGCGGCCACAGGTTAGCGATCGGTGGATTACTCGGCGTGCCTTGCAACCTACCACCTATGGTCGCAGCCCAAGGATCGATGACGTGTGCTTGCTTACCCCAAGTTTCGGGTTTGCTGAGTTCACTGTTGGGATCGCGACCGACCACTACAAAGCAGTGAGTCTGGCTATGCCCCTTGGCACCACGATGAGCGACTACCTCAATGCGCTGCTGGTTATCTTGATTGTGCTTCATCAGCTCGGCTGCCGCGGAGTAGGCAAAAGTCGTGCAGCAACCAGCTTGGGCTTGAGCGACACAGGCGGCAATAGATTTCAGTTGGTTAAGACTGACGTTTCCTCGTTTAGCGGCAATAGCCGCCATATTGGACATATCATTGGCCTGTTTGTTAGCAGCCTTGCGACTCTGACTGCCCCCAAATGAATCCAATCTCTCTTCAACCTGCCGACGATGAGAGCTGTGCTTTCCGACGAATGTAAGTCCATCAGTACATGCATAAGTTTCCATCTTCTGTAAGGCTGGCATAGCCTGCTTTAACATGGCCTGAGGGCTAGTCGTCGTCACCTTTGGCTGGAGGGTACGCACCACAGCGCCTTGTTCTGCCAGAGCCTGTTTAAGCTCGGCAAGGCGGGTACTACGAGCCGCCACCTCTTTAGGATGGTGGTTCTCCCAATGCTGAATGGCATCCTGCACCCGTTGGGCCTGCGCACTGTTGGGAGCACTCTGCAACTGGCGCAATTCGGTGATCAAATGCTTGAGATCCGAGCTCTGGAAGTGCAACGGGCCACGTCGGACAGACTGTTCAAACAAGCGGTTGCCCTGTTCAAGTAGGGGAGAAACTGCTGCGTGTTGAGGAACTTGCGTTTGGCTAAGCAGCGTATGGCCGCTAATGGATGAAATTGGCATAACCTTTTCCAACATAAATTGAATTAATTAAGGTCATCTTAGTATTTTTCCTACCCTACTTATGTAAAAAAGTGACCCGATTTTTATCTGTTTTAGGTGTCAGAAGAGAAGGATTATCTGGGGATAGGTGCTTGGGATTATTGAAGCATAACAGTTCATACTGGACGAAGGCTTATGGCGGACTTTACTTATTAAACCAAGATGATCTAACAATGACAGTCCAGGATTTTCAGGCATTCACAACCGCTTTGAATGACGCTTTTGCCCCTAATGCTGCTTTACAAAACGCAATAAATGCTGCGCGCAAGGTGAAACGTGTTTGAAGAGCAATTCCTTAGTCCAAACTACCATCAACGCAAGGCTTTCACCTCTGGTGTGCACGAGCTTGACAATTACCTTCAGCGCTTTGCCGTCCAACAAAGCAAAAATGGAACTACATTATCCAGCCACCGATAATTAGGTACTCCATACTTATTAAGCAAATAAGCAAATAAGCAAATAAGCAAATAAGCAAATAAGCAAATAAGCAAATAAGCAAATAAGCAAATAAGCAAATAAGCAAATAAGCAAATAAGCAAATAAGCAA
>NZ_JAXBVE010000059.1:0-20502 GCF_035181445.1 Photorhabdus africana | reverse complement strand
CAAGAACATAAAATGGTGACAGGAATGCAATCTTACCACCATGAGCTTTTGAGTTTATTAGGTGCACAATATAAAGCGGTTTATTCCTGAATTAGGTGCGGAATGAAGGGTTAATCTTATACTTTCCAAATACTAAACCAATTAAAACACCTGAAACACCAGAAAGACACATAGCAAAACTATAATGACTGCCATTTAATCCCTGCTCCATAAAGCTAAGAGCGATTAAGCTATCTGATAGATAACCAAAACAAGTTAAAGTGGAAATAACAATAAATGAAAACAATATTTTATTATTTTTCATTATATTAAAGTAATTAATTAGTGATATCTTGTTTTTTTGCGATTAACATTGATCAACGGTTCTGAAACAAAAATATATAAGACTGCTGAAATAAAATAAAGCATTGATATTAAAATAAGAATCTGTTTTGTTGAGTAATAAATGAGAATAAAACCTAAAAATAACGGGGCCAACATTTTGTACGTTTGAAATAAAACCTGCCAATAACTAAAGTTTTTTTTTCAAATTGATTGGTTGATATTTTTTTAATATTTTAAAATTAGAAGGCCCTAAAAATAAACGAAGGATGTTTTTAATAAAAGAATAAAGAATAAAGAATAAAGAATAAAGAATAAAGAATAAAGAATATATATATTAATGTCATCAATATTGTATTGAAAAGTGGTAATAACACCGCAAAGTAATGAAATGATAATAATGTACTTTTTTGGTTTTATACTTTCATCTACAAATGACGAAACATAGGGCGTTAGAAATAGTAACGATGCAGCATATGAAATTGTATATAACGATGAGTATATACCTTATGGATTTCAAGATGCATCGCGACGGCAAGGGAGTGAATCCCCGGGAGCATAGCAAACTATGTGACCGGGGTGAGCGAGTGCAGCCAACAAAGAGGCAACTTGAAAGATGACGGGTATATCGCTCCACCGTTCCAGTGATATATAATTAACGTGAATGATATTATCATCTCCAAATACAAGGTAAAAGAGTTTCCTGAGGAGGCTAATATTAATTTGCGAAATTCTTTATCCATTATTTTCCTCCAACTAAAATAGCCTCAGTAAATATAGCGGTTGCAATAATTACCTTCTTTTTAGTATTTCCAATTGAATAACATCTACTATTGATTTAATTACTGCATCTTTAGTTAATGTATCAGTATCAATAATTTTCCAAGTGTCATCATAAAACGTCTGGTATTGATTAAGAACGTGTTTTTGGTATTCTATAAAATCATATTTTTCATTTATCTCTAATTTTCCAGATTCACTAGGTTTTAATATTTTTTTCCTTTTTTCAGCAATGCTTGGAGGAACATCAAGATATATCACCATGTCTGGTTTTGTGTTTATAGATAAAACCGATTTGCTTAATTTTGCTAATTCCGTGGATTTAAGTAAGAATCTTGCTAAATATTTATAATACCAACTATCACATATAATAACTTTACCTTGCAATAAACAAGGTTGAATAATTAAACTATCTAAAACAGCAAACCATGATGCTATCAATAGAATCCAATGCCGGTCACCAAGTTCACCCAATGGAGCTGAAATGTCATAATCCCAAAGGAGATCTCGTATTTTTCCCATGTGATACATACTATACCCAGATGGCAGTAAAGGATAATTCTTATCTAAAAAAACAATATTATTATAATCTAGAGATAAGATATCATAAACTTCTCGTGAAATTGTTGATTTACCTGCACCATCATTTCCTTCGAAAGCTATAAATAAACCGCGTTTAATCATTTCTTTTTTCCCCGTAGTACGCTTCAGTATCAAGTGAATTTCTACCACTACCGATAATAAATGGTTTGAATACATACCTCATGTGACATGATCTCCCAAATAGATGAGTTTTTTATGCCAATCCTCGGCTGTTAAATATGCTATTGTCTTTTTTACATCAAATAATCTGCCTGCATAAATTGCATAATCTGACGATGAAAATGCCCCTAATGTTTTTGGGGAAAATGACACTTTATATATTTTCGATTTATACCCAATGGATTTCAAGATGGATCGCGACGGCAAGGGAGTGAATCCCCGGGAGCATAGCAAACTATGTGACCGGGGTGAGCGAATGCAGCCAACAAAGAGGCAACTTGAAAGATGACGGGTATAATCTTTATTCTTTCCATTGCATTCCCCTTATGTATTATTTATGTTAATGCCTCTAGTCTTTTGAATTCCGATATATAAAAATTAGCATTTGTATTATTTATTCCAATTTTTTCCAACTCTGAAACAACCTCAAACTCTGTTTTTTCATTATCTATTACTAACCAAACTTTATATGCATCTGAATTAATTTCACATAATGCTTTTTTTGCGAAAAGTATTAATTTCCCATCCTTGCACAAGACTCTATACCATAAATTTTTTATTATTGGTTTATTATTTTCATCTGATAATGAAATGTCGGATGTATTAGCTATTCTTTTCTTTGCAAAAGATACATCGTAACCAAAAATATCTTTCCCTTGACAATAGTCTAAAGTTAATTGCCACATTTTAGCAACTGAGTTTATATAATCAATTGTTGAAATATCATTGATTACATTAAATTTTGAACAAACCATCAAGTATATAGATGTTATTGGATGGTCTTTTCCAAACACTTTCATTGCATTTTGATAGCGCCACTTTATTAAAGTGGATGTGTTTTCACTGGAAGCAAGAATATAATCCATTGCTGAATTAACTGTTCGTTCAAAGTTGAATGCCGCTGATATTAGGTCATTATTTAAAATATTTCCAATCCCATCGGAAAAACACTTTTCTCCAAAGTTTTTTGCTTTGTTCTTAAGTATTTCACATAATTTAGTTTTATTTATTTCTCCTTTTAATTTGTTAAAATTATTTGATTTTATAATCGCTTCCCCTGTTAACATCCTATGAGATAAATGTAATTTATACCAATCGGAATTTGAACCTCCAGTGTTGATTATCTTCATGATTTCTTTTATCTCTTTTAAAGAGATTATTGTCACTTCTAACATTCCTATATCGGATGGTATAAATATCTCCTCGCATTCTATTTCTAGTTCTCCTTCCAATATAACATAAACATCATAATCAGATTTTGGTGTTGCAAACCCTTCAATGACTGAACCTGACAAGTAGCAAGTATACAGATCAGTATCATTAAATTTTTTATTTATTATTACTGTTATTTCCCTTTTTACATTAATAATGTCCATACCTTACCTTTTATCTTATAAATGAAATAACAAATAAAGGAATAAAGGAATAAAGGAATAAAGGTTATGGTATACCTTTATTCCTTTTTCTATTAATTAGGGGATGAATTCATTAAACCATTATCATAATTCAATGTTTCATCATCAGTTAGTGGTCTAAATGCTTGTGCTGTTATCACATTCATTTTATGCCCCTCTAGGATTTTTTTGACGAATAAACTGGATTAAAATTTAATTCAGCATCCTAATAATAACAGTTTTTTTTAATTTAGCCATGTGATAGTTAATATATTTGTGGGCACCATCACAACTAAAAATATAACCCATTGAAAAGACTGTAAATTATTTGTTGCTTTTTGTGATAAAATATGTATCAAACTTGGTATGCTTTCCAAGAGGTTCATTTGACGTAATTATTTGAATTTATTGTTATTATTTTTTCGGTCATGTATTCAATGCAGTGTTCATCATGTAAAATTCTGTCATTTATTAAAAAATTCTTGATGACCAGAATACACGTTTTTATTTATCTTTCAGTCACCGTATTCTTCGTTGGCGCAACCGAATTCATGTTGTCATCCATGCTTCCCTCTTGTAGTCGCTTTCGAGACAACGGCATTTGCTACTCAGGAACTTGAGCGGATATACAATAATAATAACGCTTTGTAGATATTTTCTACGCAATAAATCGACAGGTGAACCCCGATCCCTCTCGGGCTCACCAAATCGTCAGACATATGAGAATGGATTTTTAATAACCAAGCTGTCTTCCAACATCTGTCCGTGATTCATGTCTTCACTATAGAGCGTCCGACAACCTGCGATGACCGCAGCCGCCACAATACAAGAATCGTAGAATGACAAACGATAACGCTCTGCAATAAGCCTAGCTCGGTCATGAACTTCAACCGTAAGAGGCACGATTTTGCAAAAACTACGTACAATATCGAAGAACTCCGCTATCTCTTCCCAACTCATCTTAAGTTTACGCACACACACGTGTGCCACTTCGTTGAGTACCTGCACACTGATGACCGGATTCGCCTTCAGCAGCGCTTCAGCACTATCGGCCTTGGTCACGTCTTGCGACAGCAGGTACAGCACCACATTGCTGTCGATAAAACCACAAGACTTAACCCCTACCATTCGCTTCATCTCTACTGAACTTGAAATCTGTCGGCAACTTACCGCGGAATGTTCGAAGACGCTCCAACAACACCTCAGATCCAGGCTTCTTGCATACTGCGAAGGTACGCGGATCATCCACTACAATCTCAATATCATCACCTTCACGCAATTCCAGAATTTCAACTAAGCTAGCTGGCAGACGTATGGCAAGGCTGTTACCCCATTTTGCTACTTTCATGATATTACCTCCTTGGATATACACTTTTACTGTATATCTACTCTTGCAAAATACAAGCTTAACCAAAGCATCTAACCCGAATGTGGGGAAGACTTTTATCAGGTTTCCTGTAGCTAAAAGAATGTACATAAGGGATAAACGCCATTCTTATATCCTATCCGGTATCCGGCATACCTAATCCGATAAATTAATTCTATGCTCGCTTTCTTTATTGCGGATATTACTAATGCGCTTCCCCTTTTTCCTTTGTAATATTTAATACTTTCACATCTGCCTAATCTGGCCTGCCCCCTTATATGTATTTCACAATAGCTTTTCTACGTCACTGACTCATCACGTTTTACCGCAAAAAATATACGAACATCTATCTATACCCGTCATCTTTCAAGTTGCCTCTTTGTTGGCTGCACTCACTCACCCCGGTCACATAGTTACCTATGCTCCCGGGGATTCGTTCCCTTGCCGTCGCGATGCATCTTGAAATCCATAGGGTATATATATGGAGTTAAATCGAGCTTATGAACAAAAAAGCACAATATTCATCCACTCTGGAACAGAGTACAAAATACACGTTTTTATTTATCCTTTCAGTCACCGTATTCTTCGTTGGCGCAACCGAATTCATGTTGTCATCCATGCTTAGCCCTCTTGCAATCGCCTTCGGGACAACGGCGGTCGGAGCATCCTGGCTGGTATCCAGCTATGCATTTTCCTACGCTCTGGCAGCACCTATATTTGGGTATTTTTCAGATCGTATTAACAGAAGCAGATTACTTCTGATTTCTCTGCTGTTTTTCGCCGCAGATGGCCTCGCTATCACTCTTGCTCCCACTCTTAATATCGCAATCACGCTGCGAATTTTTGGCGGTATAGCATCAGCGGTCATCATACCCACCGTATTTGCCTTGATCGCCGATATCATTCCCTATAATCGCCAAGCCGGAGCGATGGGTATCGTTATGCTCGGTATGACTTTTGGCATTGCATTCGGCCCAGCTTTAGCCGGGATATTGACAGATTTAATAAATTGGCAAGCGCCATTTTTATTTAGCGCACTCGGCTGTGTCGTTACATTCATCATCGGGCTCTACTGCTTTCCATCAAAAACTGCACCTCTAAAGCCAACAAACCAGCGCTTAGGCTGGTTTCGGCAATGGTCGGTTGTCAGGCCACTCATTGCAAAAGGGGCGTGGAATGGTGCCGGTGTCTCTGCTTTTCTTTTGTCTGGAGAAGTTCTACGTCAACGGTACGGATTTGGCCCCACTGAAATCGGTTTGACTGTTGCAGCCTTTGGTGCTGGCTTAGGCTTAGGCAATCTGTCCGCTGGTTTGCTTCGCAAGCTTTGCGGTCGAGAAGAAGTGACTTTGGTTTTGATCAGTTTGCTACTGACTGGTGTGATCTCAGTTTTTATGCTTGTTCCGCTTACGCTTCCCGGTTCTCTAGGATGTTTAATATTCTGGGGTGCCGCACTGGGCGTTGGAGCGCCGACAAGTACCGTCGTTTTGGCAACACGATCAGGCCCTCACAAAGGTATGGTTCTGGCCTTTGCAGAAACATTCAATAATCTGGGGATCTTGTGTTTAGTGCCATTAGCCACTATTGGGTTAGTCACAGGAGGTTCAAGCACAGCAATGGCCGTGCTATCCGTCGGATTGGTCATCGGCCTTACATTGACAATATTGGATTTCTGGCTGACGCGCTCGGCAAATCCTTCTCGATGAATCTTCACCCTCTGGCTTTATTTCCCCATCGTACATTTGATGGGGATAATCGTTATTCTGTCCAGAGGGACATGAGTAAATTTTCAGTTACAACCAGAATAACCAAGCAAACAGAGAGATGATCGCGATACAGGCAATATTCAGAACTATACCCACTCTGACCATTTCAGTCTGTTTAATATGACCGGAGCTGAAAACAATCGCGTTAGGTGGTGTGGCAACCGGCAACATAAAGGCACAGGATGCCCCAAATCCGATAATGAGTGTCAGCGTCATTATCGGCATCCCCAACGCTTCCGCAACGGTTGCGAATATCGGCACTAGCAAAGCTGCGCTAGCTGTATTACTGGTAAATTCAGTCAGGAAGATAATAAACGCAGCGACCGCAACAATAATCATAAACCAGTGGCTTGCGCCAAAAGTCGCGGCCATACCATTCGCCATGATTTCACTAGCACCTGAGTTTTTCAAAATAGCGCTTAAAGTCAGACCACCGCCAAACAGTATCAACACCCCCCACTCGGTATTATTCTGAATCTGCGACCAACTCGCCACCCCCGTTATGCCAATCAGAACAGCAGCACTGACAGCAATAATGGTATCCAGATCTTTCACGCCCCCCAAGGCAGAACTGATCACCGTGCTAAAGATCCAGCAAAATACGGTTAATAGGAAGATCAGCATGGTCATCAGACGTTTGCCAGTCCAATCCAGTTTTTCCAGCTTCATGTCGAATTTATGATTCAAATTCGGGCGCAACATCAGATACATAACACCCACCATCATTGGCAACAGAATAACCACCAATGGAACCCCAAACTTCATCCAATTGAAGAAATCGATACCCAATTGTGCCGCTGCAATCGCGTTTGGCGGGCTTCCCACCAAAGTACCTAAGCCACCGATACTTGCACTATAAGCCACACCCAACAGCACAAATACAAACGTATGGCGCTCAGAACGCGCATCCAGATTAGACAAAATACCCAATACTAATGGCAGCATCATCGCGGCAGTCGCTGTGTTACTGATCCACATGGAAAGGCCAGCCGTCACACCAAACAACAACATCACCGCTACAGATAAACGTCCACGGGCAATCATCAGCAAACGGTTAGCAATCAGTCTGTCCAATCCTTGGATGTGAAGTGCCGTTGCCAGAGCAAAGCCACCAAAAAACAGGAAGATAATGGGATTAGCAAAAGATTTCAGCGCATCTCCCGTATTCATCAATCCCATACCAACTGCCAGAATTGGAATACATAATGCAGTAATCGTGACGTGAATAGCTTCGGTAAGCCACAGCACGCCAACAAATACCATTAGTGCTAAACCTGCATTAGCTTTTTCACCAAACGGTAATGTATTAAGTAAAATAAATAGTAACGCAATATCAACAGCCAGAATAATTAAGCCTTTTTTATTCGAAAAATTTGGCCTTATCGCTGTGGTTAAAGATTCAGAAACATCCATGGTGACTCCATTAGCGCCGGTGATATCTGATCCACCATTGCTACAATTGTTAAAAAAATACAAGACGTGTGAATATAAGGAGTCTTCTCCAGGAAGCAAATGCAGTTCTTTAAATTTTGGGATCTAAAGCGCGATAATTAGCCGATTAAATCGTAACAGATGGTATTTTATACAAATTTTTGTTATTACATCACATTATTACATCTTTATAGGTATAGTAAATCGTTACGTTTTATGCAGTTTTTTGGGCACAAAAGCAGGTGAGTTTTACTTTTCCTCAAGTTACTAACAAACCCATTTGAAAAACGAGAGAGTGTTTTAGCATCAACGATGGTTAAAAATATGGCGAATTGATTTACCAGAAAGATTATAGGTTGACGGGTATTTAAACATTAACAAGACCACTTTTTTCATTTTTCACCGAAAGCTTTATGATGGTAGGCTTTAAACTGTTATTAAAAGCCACTATTTAAATTTCTGGTTTTAATCGTACAAAGTTTTAACCGTTTTTTAAAACCCAATGGTCTTTTTCGTTTCCTGAATAATATTTAATTTAACCGTTTTCATTAAACTAACACTTAGTTTTTCATTCTTATACATTTTATCTTTTAGATTTAAAACCAGAGAGGGTGACAGGTATGCTAATGGTTTTAAGACACCCCTCACTCCTTTAATCATTTCTATACCCGTTATCTTTCAAATGGCACGAAAAGCGATCATCCACATGATTTAACCTGAGAGAATAGGGCCACGAGCTATAAAATTATTTTTTTACTCGATTATAAACAAGAGAGAAAATCAATACACACGTCAGATTTTCACACTTAATTAAACCGATTACATGAACAGCGAATTTTTTCACATTCCATCTAGCATGCTTCACATTATAATTCTTCATTAAAAACATAATTACTTATTGCGTCGTAAAAGTGATAACCTTACATAGAATTTTTTACAGTTTTACAGTTTTACAGTTTTACAGTTTTACAGTTTTACAGTTTTACAGTTTTACAGTTTTACAGTTTTACAGTTTTACAGTTTTACAGTTTTACAGTTCAATCATGACAGGTGAAATTATGAAAGATAAAACGATGAGTTTCTCTGTAAACAAAGATCTGGATGTTCATTCAAAAAGCTTTGATGCTTTTATATCGTATATGGAAAACAGCAACGATTTTTGGATTATAAAAGATAGCGAATCTCGATTCGTCTATGCGAATGATATTATGCTTTATTACAGCGGCCTCCCTAAGGGTTTTAACATAGAAGGCAAGCTTGATAGTGAATGTCCAGCACCGTGGGCTGAGTTTGAAGATATTATACAAGCTAATGATAAAAACGTAATGACGAGTCAAAAGACCATTCCGGTACTAAACACTTTCACTTATGGCGGGAGACAAAAAATAATCCAGCCATTCATGCTCAATGTGATCCCCTTAATAAAGGATGGAAAATGCATTGGGGTTGTTGGTCATGGTAAAAAACTTGAAATTTATTCCATGTATCATTTTGAAAACAACATTCACCCTGACTCATTAACTTTTGGCAAACCGACTGATTTATTTACTGATAGAGAGTTCGATATAGTATTTTTTGCGTTGCAATCGCTAAGCGCTAAAGACATAGCTAGAAAATTAGGTATCACATATAGAACGGTACAAAGTAGGTTACAATTTATTTACCAAAAAATAGGGATAAATTCATTAAGCCAGTTAAAAGAATATTGCAGGGGTAAGGGGTATGATAACTATGCTCCTACCCGATTTATTAACCCTAATCCCTATATACCTCTGGCATAACAATGCACAGCATTGCTGTCGTTACTATACCATTAGGATTCTGTCTAAACAGAATCCTATGCGACGACCAAAACTCGCTTAACAAAGCGAAAAGCAGTTTTGTGGGATACCTCACATGAACGTTATCACGGTCTTACAGTTCAATCATGATAGGTGAAATTATGAAAGATAACACGATGAGTTTCTCTGTAAATAAAGATCTGGATGTTCATTCAAAAAGCTTTGATGCTTTCATATCGTATATGGAGAACTGTAATGAGTTCTGGTATATAAAAGATAAGGAATCGAGATTTATCTATATGAATGATTACGGACTTCATCATAGCGGACTACCCAAAGGGTTTAATGTTGAAGGTAAACTGGATAGTGAATGCCCGGTTTATTGGTCTGAGATTGCTGATATTATTCAATCTAATGATCGTAGAGTGATGGAGGAAAAAAAAGTCATTCCTACTTTGATTACATTTATGTATGGCGGTAGGGATAAAATTATTCAACCATTTATGGCGGACGTCACGCCTTTGATAAAAGATGGAGAGTCGATTGGCGTAGTAGGCAGAGCTAAAAAGCTAGAAATTTTTTCAATGTATCATATGGAAATTAATAAACCTCCTGAATCATTATCATTTGGCAATCCAACTGAGATTTTTACAGATAGAGAGTTCGATATAGTATTTTTTGCGTTGCAATCACTCAGTGCTAAAGATATAGCGAGAAAATTAAGTATTACCTATAGAACGGTACAAAGCAGGTTACAATTTATTTATCAAAAAATAGGGATAAATTCATTAAGCCAGTTAAAGGAATATTGCAGAGATAAGGGGTACGATAATTATGCTCCTACCCGATTTATTAACCCTAATCCCTATATACCTCTAGTATAACAATGAACCACACCGTTATCGTCATTATGCTATTAGGGTTCTGCTTGGCAGAACCTTAAGCCTTGTTTCTCTCACATTCCATCCAGCATATTTCATATTGCAATTACTCATTAAAAACATAATTACTAATAAAAATTTTACACAATATAGAATATTAGCATATTGAAGGTGATTACAGGAAACTGCTCCTCTGTAAAATCATCCGCACCAAATAGGTGCCCAAAAACTCATAAATATAATTATCCATTGTGTCGCAAAAGTGATAACCTTACATGGAAATTATTCCAGTTTTACCGTTTAATCATATAGGTGAAATTATGAAAGATAACACGATGAGTTTCTCTGTAAATAAAGATCTGGATGTTCATTCAAAAAGCTTTGATGCTTTCATATCATATATGGAAAACAGCAACGATTTTTGGATCATAAAAGATAGCGAATCTCGATTCGTTTATGCTAATGATGCTACACTTTATTACAGTGGTCTCCCAAAGGGGTTCAATATAGAAGGAAGACTTGATATTGAATGTCCAGGACCGTGGGTTGATTTTGTAGATGTTATACAAGCTAATGATAAAAATGTAATGACGAGTCAAAAAACCATTCCGGTACTAAATACCTTCATTTATGGTGGGAGAGAAAAAATAATCCAACCATTCCTGGTCGATATTACACCGCTAATGAAGGATGGGAAATGCATTGGCATTGTTGGGCACGGTAAAAAACTTGAAATTTATTCCATGTACCATTTTGAAAACAACATTCACCCTGATTCATTAACTTTTGGCAAACCAACTGATTTATTTACTGATAGAGAGTTCGATATAGTATTTTTTGCGTTGCAATCACTCAGTGCTAAAGATATAGCCAGAAAATTAGGTATTACCTATAGAACGGTACAAAGCAGGCTACATATCATTTACCAGAAAATAGGGATAAATTCATTAAGCCAGTTAAAAGAATATTGCAGGGGTAAGGGGTATGATAACTATGCTCCTACCCGATTTATTAACCCTAATCCCTATATACCTCTGGCATAACAATGCGTAACATCACTGTCGTTACTATGTCATTAAGGTTCTGCCTAGCAGAACCTTATGCTCAGCAGCGCGAAGGGAGATTTTACGGGATACCTCACATGGAGGTTATCACAGTTTTACAGTTCAATCATGATAGGTGAAATTATGAAAGATGACACTATGAGTTTCTCTGTAAATAAAGATCCGGATGTTTATTCAAAAAGCTTTGACACTTTCATCTCATACATGGAAAACAGCAATGATGTTTGGGTAATAAAAGACAAGGAACATCGATTCATCTATGCCAATGATACTATGATTCATTACAGCGGTCTTCCTAAGGATTTTAACATAGAAGGGAGGCTTGATGGTGAGTGTCCAGCACCGTGGTCTGAGTTTGAAAATATTATACAAGCTAATGATAACAATGTAATGACCAGCCAAAAGACCATTCCGGTACTACACACCTTCACTTATGTCGGAAAAGAAAAAATAATCCAACCATTTCTGGTCAATGTTACACCGCTAATGAAGGATGGAGAATGCATTGGGATTGTGTCGCACGGTAAAAAACTTCAAATTTATTCCATGTACCATTTTGAAAACAACAGGCATCCTGACTCATTAACTTTTGGCAAACCAACTGATTTATTTACTGATAGAGAGTTCGATATAGTATTTTTTGCTTTGCAATCACTAAGCGCCAAAGATATTGCTAGAAAATTAGGTATTACCTATAGAACGGTACAAAGCAGGTTACAATTTATTTACCAAAAAATAGGGATAAATTCATTAAGCCAGTTAAAGGAATATTGCAGAGATAAGGGGTACGATAATTATGCTCCTACCCGATTTATTAACCCTAATCCCTATATACCGCTAGTATAACAATGAACCACACCATTATCGTCATTATGCTATTAGGGTTCTGCTCGGCAGAACCTTAAGCCTTGTTTCTCTCACATTCCATCCAGCATATTGCAATTATTCATTAAGAACATAATTACTAATAAAAATTTTACACAATATAGAATATTAGCATATTGAAGGTGATGACAGGAAACTGCTCCTCTGTAAAATCATCCTCACCAAATAGGTGCCCAAAACTCATAAATATAATTATCCATTGTGTTGTAAAAGTGATAATTTTACATGGGAGTTTTTACAATTTAATCATATAGGTGAAATTATGAAAGATAACACGATGAGTTTCTCTGTAAACAAGGATCTGGATGTTCATTCAAAAAGCTTTGACGCCTTTATATCATATATGGAAAACAGCAATGATATTTGGGCTATAAAAGACAACGAACATCGATTCATCTATGCCAACGATACAATGATTTATTACAGCGGTCTTCCTAAAGGTTTTAATATAGAAGGGAGGCTTGATGGTGAGTGTCCAGCACCGTGGTCTGAGTTTGAAAATATTATACAAGCTAGTTGTGATGTTGTAATGACGTGTCAAAAAACCATTCCAGTATTAAACACCTTGACTTATGGTGGGAAACAAAAAATGATCCAACCATTTATGCTCAATGTTACCCCCCTAATGAAGGATGGGAAATGCATTGGGGTTGTTGGTCACGGTAAAAAACTTGAAATTTATTCCATGTATCATTTTGAAAACAACATTCAGCCTGACTCATTAACTTTTGGCAAACCAACTGATTTATTTACTGATAGAGAGTTCGATATAGTATTTTTTGCATTACAATCGCTAAGCGCTAAAGATATTGCCAGAAAATTAAGTATTACCTATAGAACGGTACAAAGCAGGCTACATATCATTTATCAGAAAATAGGGATAAATTCATTAAGCCAGTTAAAAGAATATTGCAGGGGTAAGGGGTATGATAACTACGCTCCTACCCGATTTATTAACACGAATCCCTATATACCGCTAGTATAACAATGAACCACACCATTATCGTCACTATGCTATTAGGGTTCTGCCTGGCAGAACCTTACACCTTATTTCTCTCACACTCCATCCAGAATATTTTATATTGCAATTATTCATTAAAAACATAATTACTAATAAAAATTTCACACAATATAGAATATTAGCATATTGAAAATGATTACAGGAAATTGCTCCTCTGTAAAATCATCCGCATAAAAGATAAACTCCTTTTAAAACTGATAAACATAATTACTCATTGTGTCGTAAAAGTGATAACCTTACATAGAAGTTATTCCAGTTTTACCGTTTAATCATATAGGTGAAATTATGAAAGATAACACGATGAGTTTCTCTGTAAACAAAGATCTGGATGTTCATTCAAAAAGCTTTGACGCCTTTATATCATATATGGAAAACAGCAACGATTTTTGGGCTATAAAAGACAACGAACATCGATTCGTCTATGCCAATGATATTATGCTTTATTACAGCGGTCTTCCTAAGGGTTTTAGCATAGAAGGGAGGCTTGTTAGTGAGTGTCCAGCTCCGTGGTCTGAGCTTGAAGATATTGTACATGCTAGTGATGGCAATGTAATGACGACTCAAAAGACCATTCCGGTATTAAACACCTTCACTTACGGCGGGAGAGAAAAAATAATCCAACCATTTTTGGTCGATGTTACACCACTAATGAAGGATGGAGAATGTATTGGGGTTGTGGGGCACGGTAGAAAACTTGAAATTTATTCCATGTATCATTTTGAAAACAACAGGCATCCTGAATCATTATCATTTGGCAACCCAACTGAGATTTTTACAGATAGAGAATTCGATATAGTATTTTTTGCTTTGCAATCATTAAGCGCTAAAGATATAGCGAGAAAATTAAGTATTACCTATAGAACGGTACAAAGCAGGCTACATATCATTTATCAGAAAATAGGGATAAATTCATTAAGCCAGTTAAAAGAATATTGCAGGGGTAAAGGATATAATAACTATGCTCCTACCCGATTTATTAACCCTAATCCCTTTATACCTCTGGCATAACAATGAACCACATCGTTATTATCACTATGCCATTAGGGTTCTGCCAAGCAGAACCTTATGCTCCGGCCAAAACTCACTCAGCAGCACGAAGGGTGATTTTACGGGATACCTCACATGGAGGTTATCACAGTTTTACAGTTCAATTATGATAGGTGAAATTATGAAAGATGACACTATGAGTTTCTCTGTAAACAAAGATCTGGATGTTCATTCAAAAAGCTTTGACGCCTTTATATCATATATGGAAAACAGCAACGATTTTTGGGCTATAAAAGACAAGGAACATCGATTCATCTATGCCAATGATACAATGATTTATTACAGCGGTCTTCCTAAAGGTTTTAATATAGAAGGGAGGCTTGATGGTGAGTGTCCAGCACCGTGGTCTGAGTTTGAAAATATTATACAAGCGAGTTGTGATGTTGTAATGACGAGTCAAAAAACCATTCCAGTATTAAACACCTTGACTTATGGTGGGAAACAAAAAATGATCCAACCATTTCTGACCAATGTTACACCGCTAATGAAGGATGGAGAATGCATTGGCATTGTTGGACACGGCAAAAAACTTGAAATTTACTCCATGTATCATTTTGAAAATAACATTCATCCAGAGTCATTAACTTTTGGCAAACCAACTGATTTATTTACCGACAGAGAGTTCGATATAGTATTTTTTGCTTTGCAATCATTAAGCGCTAAAGATATAGCGAGAAAATTAAGTATTACCTATAGAACGGTACAAAGCAGGCTACATATCATTTATCAGAAAATAGGGATAAATTCATTAAGCCAGTTAAAAGAATATTGCAGAGGTAAGGGGTATGATAACTATGCTCCTACCCGATTTATTAACTCGAATCCCTATATAACTCTGGCATAACAATGAACCACTCCGTCACTGTTCCATTAGGGTTCTGCCAAGCAGAATCCTACCCACTTCCAAAAAAATTTTTGGTTTATCCGCTTTTGTAATATTACGCCTATCTGGCGATCCGCGAAATCAACAGAAATATAGAGAGGAATGTCAGCACAGTACAAAAGATTAAATAATTTATACAGAAAAATTAATTATGACAAACATCAAGGCAGGGAGTTAATCACTCCATTTTAATCATACCTGAAACTTTCCACAAAACACTAGAAAAGTTTCAGGTACTTAATCTCTTCTCATTGACTTTTTTTCGAGAAGTTTATTTTAATTCATTTTGAATATCTGCTTGGCCATATTTCAAAAGGCTCACAATTTAGAGCGGTAGCAATGAGTTTCTCACCTTTAGGCCACGGACGATGCAAAGCATTTGATAAAGTGGATGATGCAAGCCCCGCATCCCTTGAAACAGCAGCTAACGACGTTCCCCGTTTTTTAAGCCCTGCAATAATATCAGCCGGGTGCCAGTCGCTTTTTACAATCATTCCTTATTCTCCTTTCAGTTTGGTTATTCAAGGTGCTATATTCATACTTTCTTCAAATTTATATTTTTATACCCGTTATCTTTCAAGTTGCCTCTTTGTTGGCTGCACTCGCTCACCCCGGTCACATAGTTATCTATGCTCCCGGGGATTCGCTCCCTTGCCGTCGCGATGTATCTTGAAATCCATAGGGTATATATTGTTACAGCTTTTCCCCTGAGTCCGCACTGGTGCGGAATACTAAAAAATAACTGTACTAAGACGTTAAACCCCGCTAAGTACAGCTAAATATTCCAATAGAAAAATGTTATATCTAACGATTAAAAGTCATAAATGAATTTTAATCGTTAATAAATGTTCTTTTATGAATACTCGAATATTTAAAAAGTTTAGTTATTTTGGGAAATGTTGGAAGCTGCATTAAATACATTAATGAATGCCCTAAAAAAGCGCTTCAATTACGAGGAATAACACCCATTAAATACTTTATGTCCATCGAAAAATTGTTTGTGCAACGGCAAATCAGCCAGTCGATAATTATCGACTGGCTGAATGACTGTTAACGTGCTTCATTCTGTGCCGTTAATCTATCCTTAATGCGACAAAACCATCGCCCTCCCAATAACGCCACCACAAGTTCAAGAGAAGCTATTGCAGCTAGAGTGAGGATAAACAAGGTCTTGCCCGCACCCACTAATATCCATCCACCTATTGCAGGAAATCCAAATATCCCCACAAAGTAGGCGACAACGAACCAAGTGAGGGCAGCGTGACGATTCTCAAGCGCAGAATCGTTTACTGCCCATGTTTGAATAACGGGATACACCAATCCATAGCCTATCCCCGTTAACATGGCCGCCACAATCTGGAACACAGGGTTAACTGGTATGCCTAACAGGGCCAGAATGCCCATGATTAAGAATAACATCAGCGCGATGACCAATGGGATACGGGGCATCATCGATAAACGCCGGGCTAACAAAAGCCGCGACACAACCACAGTCGCTGCATGTACAGCAAAGAATGTACTTGCATTTGCTTGAGTCCCTTCAACCAACGAACTTTGGAACGACATCATTCCAGAGAATACGCAGCCTCCCAACCCCACCATTACAATGGGACGGATCGCACTACTGGCAGCAATCTTGGTTATTTTTTTCACCCAAGGTCTCAGTGATAATTCCCGTTGACCATGCGGTTCCCTGATCCCAAAGGTCGCCAGAAGTAGTGAGGCGAGGATGCCAATGACGCCAACAAAGAGAAACGTTGTTTGTATGGGCACTCCTGCCTGTTCAACCGCGGCGGCGAGGAGGATGGGACTGCCGCAAATCCCAGCCATTTGAAACGCGCTGAAACGGGTAAACCAGTGGCCCCTGTCAGCATCAGTGACACGCTCTGACAACGCCATAGGCCCACTGATATAGAACATGCCCCAACCGAGTCCAATCAAGAACGCTGCGATGCGCGGGATGTAACTCAGTTCACCGCTGAAACCGCCTAAAAGAAAATAACCACAAGACATCGCCAGCGCCGCGAGGGCTGCAAGGCGTGATGCTTCCAGTTGCCCGGCAAACCATCCAACCAAAGGAACGCCAATCAAAGTGCCGACCAAGGCCACGCTAAGGGTCGTCCCAGTGTCAATGTCACTCCCCCCTTGTGAGCGAAAATACGCGGAAATAAGAAAGGTGGCACCATATCCCCCCGCAGTGAACAGGGTTCCGAACAGGAGAAAAAGTGCCGACATTGTTCGCATAAGTCAAACTCCATCTTAATGATTACAGGACGCCGAATGGCTTTGGCACCATCGACCTCAGTTTATTCACCGTTTTTTCCAGACGGAGACAAACATAGCGTATCTCGTCTTCATTATTAAATCTTCCTAACCCGAAGCGCACACTGGCTTGCGCCTGTGCATCACTGACGCCTATTGCCTTCAGTACATGTGACGGTGCCCTACTAGCGGATGTGCATGCAGACCCAGAGGACAACGCAACCTCGGAAAGCTCCAGCAAAAGCGAGTCAGCATCCAAACCGTTGAAGGAGACATTTAACAGACCGGGAAGGCATTCGGTAAGATGGCCGTTTATTCGAACGTCAGCCACATGCTCGATAATATACGACCGAAGCAAATCCCGTAAATAACGTAACCTCATCGACTCATCAGGCAAGTTTTTAACCGACAGTTCGACGGCACGCCCGAAACCTACTATCCCCGGGACGTTGAGGGTTCCTGAGCGTAAGCCTCGCTCATGTCCCCCGCCAACGATGAGAGGAGCGAGTGCTATATTCTTATTGCGTGAATCGATATAAAGTGCACCGACCCCCTTTGGTCCATATATTTTGTGCGCGGAAAATGAAGCAAGGCTGATATTCATGCGCTGTACATCAAATTTTATTTTGCCGAGCGCTTGCGTGGCGTCGGTATGAAGAGGAATGTCATGTTCCTTACAGATCGCGCCTATCTCTTCAATTTTTTGTATTGAACCAATCTCGTTGTTGGCAGCCATAATCGAAACGAGATAGGTATCATCTCTTATTGCACGAGATATTGAATCTGGGGATACGATGCCGTCGCTTTGCGGCGGTAAATAGGTCACCTCCGTTCCCATTGCTTCGAGCCTACCGCAACAATCAAGAACAGCTTTATGCTCAATTGTCGATGTGATGATATGTCCCCTTTTGCCCCGATGTTGAAGGCCCGCGATGGCGAGATTGTTCGACTCGGTGGAACCCGACGTGAATATAATATCGGAATGACTCGTCGCATTTATCGATGTTGATATCAATTTTCTTGCGTTATCAACAGCTTCCATAGCTTTCCACCCAAATGCATGGTGATTACTGGAAGCATTTCCATAAGCGCTGGTAAAATAGGGCATCATAGTTTGAAGCACATCGGGATCTAATGGCGTTGTAGCATTGTTATCCAAATATATCGGCCGGGTTAAGTTGTACATAATTTATTTCCCCCACTAACAAACAAAGATGAAATTATTTTTTTATTATCTTGACTATATCTATACCCTATGGATTTCAAGATGCATCGCGGCGGCAAGGGAGCAAATCCCCGGAAGCATAGATAACGATGTGACCGGGGTAAGTGAGTGCAGCCAACAAAGAGACAACTTGAAAGATGGCGGGTATATATCTGCTAGGCAGTAATTACATCACCTTGACTCACCTCCCCCTCTTCATTAACAAGATTAAGACGAATGGCGGTTGAAACACCGAGCATATGACTGAGTTGCAGCCCACGCACATAGGCCAAAGCTCTCGACCAAGCGCAATCCTCAAAGAACACCTCCAGAATAGTATCTGAGCCTTTGTGATCACCGGCAGCTTTCTCAAAGTACTCCTTCGTAATTGCCGCACAGGTGAGTTTCTGGGTCGGCTCTTCGTAAGAAGTATCTGATGTCGGCGGTTTGCCGTCAGCGAGGTTTTTGGACACCATCCGCCGTGTGATGATTTCGGGTATTTCTCCAGAGGCTAGGATGTGGACAAGGTGCTGCCTGGCTGAATCTTCGTGAATAACACGTATCTCACTGAGCGGAATCTGATATTTTTCTGCTACGGGCAAGAAGATATTCCTGATCGAGGCGTGGAGATGACTCAGGCGGGGGTTCCGTTTTTGAGAATTAGTGAGATTATTTATCAGGAACTGGAGGCGGAATATCCCATGATGATCGAACGCCACGGATATCCTCGGTAATTGACCACATTCATCTTGGCTTCGTTTGGCGAACATCAGAGCAGCCTCAAAGGCTTTCAACTGAGCCTCGACAACTATCTCACTATCCTTATTGAGATAAACGCGTGAATTCCCTGCCAGTATGCTTACGTTAGTTTCTCGCTGATTCATTTTCATCAATATCCTTTTCCAAGATGGATCGTACGTATAAGGATGACCGCAAAAATCCATTAAATTTTAGATCGGGGAAGTTCTATAAAGAGTGGCCAATATAACGAATGGAAAATAAGGCGCTCTTTATAATTTCACGTACGTTAAATATCTTTTTCTCTTGCAACCTCGGTTATGAAATAAATATGTCTGATATCAAGCAAAAGTATAATTGCCATAAAAAAGCTGAGTTCTGGATTCTGAGTTCTGAGTTCTGAGTTCTGAGTTCTGAGTTCTGAGTTCTGAGTTCTGACTAAAGGTTAGCGTGTCTTTTCTATTAAAAAATAGATCTTCGTCTTGTTTAAATGTTTTTTTCTTTTTAACCTTGCAGTCGAGGCTCTGAGCCCGACCATCGGACATCATTTAGCTCTCAGCTTACCGGGTAATTCTGTCACACCAATACAAGGCTCTAGTTGCCAAGTATGGATATGTCCGAACTGTTGTTGAGACAGCTAACTAAAATCCGTTATATCAAGGTAAATCTTCTCAGCAACATTAAAGGGGGGATTCTCGCTATTAAACCATCGGCGAAAAGTCTCATATGTGAAAACATGGCTGCACCGACGGCCTCAGGAAAACTCAAAAATTGACGTTGTAGAAGTTATCAGGCTATTACCCTTATGACCGTCATTCCGCACCGTATTTCTGATTTCAAAATAGTGTGATCTTACACAGGTTTTTTGTATTGATGACATCGGTGGGGTTGACGGTAATCGCCAATTTTGATCTATTAC